>JAFEBR010000851.1 GCA_018242565.1 Planctomycetota bacterium
AAGCGTGCTTTTTCGTATCGGTGGGGTCATGGATCTGCCACTGCATTTCCTGACGCACCCCCTCGGGCAGCAACGCCCGGGGGTCGGGGAGCTTGGCAGCATCCAGCGCGACGGGTTGCAGTATCAGAATGTCGCCCGCACTGACACCCCGCTGGTCGAGCATGTCCCAGACCGCGGCGACCAGCTCTTTGGCACCAGGGGTGTGTCGATCGAGCGCTAGCACCACCTTATCGCCCGGGACACAGACTTGCGTCAGAGATGGAAAATCGAGCGGTGCCCGTAATGCCGAGCGGAACCGCGACAGCAAATCGGAACACGGCGCGGGGCCGCGGTGGTGAGCCACCACCCGGCGGGGGTCGATTTCAAAACCGAGTTCCCCCTGTTGACCGTATTTTAAGCTGACTGCTTCCATCCGATAAGCCTGCTAATTCCCTGTCGGCGCGGTTATATTGTTTTCTGGTGTCGCTCGTCAGTTTTGACGAATGTCCAACGAATCATTTCAATTCAGGCGGGAATTGGCAACCTCGCAGCAGCATGATTGACGACGATCAACTGATGATCGCCATCCAGGGCGGGGATTCACAAGCGTATTCAACGCTTGTCGACCGGCACCAGCAGCCACTGGTCAATTTCTTTTTCGCCAATACACGCGACTGGCAATTCGCCGAAGAT
Organism: Planctomycetota bacterium; assembly: GCA_018242565.1. Lineage (GTDB taxonomy): Bacteria > Planctomycetota > Planctomycetia > Planctomycetales > Planctomycetaceae > JACQFH01. Next base: position 673 of record JAFEBR010000851.1, read on the forward strand.
TTGACCCAGGAAACCCTGCTCCGGGTCTACGACCAGGCCTGGGACTACCTGCCCACGGGCCGATTTCGGGGCTGGATGTTTCGGATCGCGCGCAACCTGCTGATCGATAACATCCGCCGTCGGTCGCACGATGCCCTGATTCGGTCGGTTCGCGGCACGGGAGACGAGAATTGCGTGCTGGTCGGCCTGGCCGGAGACCTGCGCTCACCCCACGACACGGCCGATCAAAACGAACTGGCCGGAATCGTCCGCGAAATGCTCGATCTGCTTCCCGAAGAGCAGCGATTGACCTTCACTTTGCACCATTTCTCCGATTTGAGCCTGCCCGAGGTCGCCGATATTATGCATTCGAGCACGGCGACCACAAAAAGCCGACTCAGGCTGGCGCGGGAAAAACTTCAAGAAAAACTGACGGCTCGGGGGATCGTGCAATGATCCTGCCGGCCTCAAAAAACGTTATCTATCTGATGGCCCTCGATTTGGCGTTGCCGGCCCCTCTAGAATGTGCGGGAGTCTGAACTTATGAGCTTCTTCAGCCGACTCAGTGATATCGTGAGCTGCAAGCTCGACGAGCTCGTGGCCCATCAGGCCGACCCTGCTTCCGCCATGGCGCGAATCATTTCCGAAATCGAAGAAGGGCTGGCGGGTGCCCGGCGAAGCGTCGCCGCCGCGGGAAATTCCGAAGAGCGATTACAATCCGAACGGGCCGAACGCCAGAAGCAGGCCGCGTGGTGGGCCAACCAGGCCCGGCAGGAACTCGCCGCCGACCACGAAGACGATGCCCGGCAGGCCCTGATGCGAAAAAAGGAAACGGAAGATCTGGTCGCCGGGATTGAACAGCAGATCGCGGCGGCCAGTTCGACCCGCGCCCATCTGACCACCACCATGCGGGCCATTGAAGCCCGACTGGCCGAGGCGCGTCGCATTCAGCAGGAACGTCTGGCCCAGGGCACACCGGTCGCATCGGCCCGCTCCGAAACTGTCGTGGCCGAGACCTTCCCCCCCGCCGTCGATACGACCCGTGCCGCCCAGATCGAAGCCGAACTGGAAGCCCTGAAGCGCGAACTCAAAAAATGACACCCCGGCACCAGCCGACTGGAAACGACAGGCCCCGAGCCCGTGCGCCGGGGACCGTCGGTTTCAATTCTCGACCAGCGGTGCCTGCTGTGCTTTGTGCTGCACCCCAGCCCAGTCGGCAGGAGCGGGCACAACCCCTTCCCGCATGGCGGCAAACAGCGACGCCGCGATGAGATCGGCGGTCGTTCCGGGATTTCGCCGATGGGCATCTCCCCGCAACCAACCGTCAAACTCGGCAATCGCGGCGGAAGCGAACGGCAGCCCGTCGGCTGCCGTTTGCAAGACCTGTCGGGCGCGGCGCGAGGCCTCGTCGGCGACTACCGCCCCGCACTTTCTCCGAATCAGGCTGTCACGATGGCGTGACAGCAGTTCCAGTTGCAGGCCGATCAGCGCCGGCTCCCAGCGGGTGGCAAAATCAGGAACGCTGGCCAGATAGGGCACGGCGAAGTTCAAGACCAGCGAAAAGTTCTCGACATATTGTCGGGCGATCAGATCACGTTCCGCCGCCAGTTTCATCACATTGACCAAACCTTGCGTGGGCCGATCCTGGATGTCCTGGTCGGGGACTTTGCCCAGGCCTCCCGGTTGTGCCAGGCGAATCGCTTCGTACACCATTTCGGTATCCGACAGCGAGAGTCCTGCCAGAACGGCCCCAATTCCATCAACCAGGCGCAGAGAGGTGGGCACCGCCGCCAGAGGGGCAATCAGCAGGATGATTCCCAGGTTCGTGTTGGTGGAAACGCGCTGACGGGTGGCCAGCACGGCGTCGCGAGTCGCCCGCCCTACCCCGAGTTCTCGCGTGCGGGCCAAAACGGGGGCCACCGCCTCTGCCGATAAGACAAAATCGTGCCAGGTCAGATCGGCAAAGGCCGCTTCCGGATGCACATTCCCAGGCTTTCTGGCCGTGGCTTCCAGAATACACGCCCGTCGGATTTGTTCCGCCAGGCATGCGTCAATCGAGGTCTGCTGCGTGAGGGGTACCATCGCCCGCGATTCTATGTCGTCAGCCACAGGCACACCACGGCAGCCAACAGGTGCCACACTTCCGACCAGTCCGGCGTAACGCCCGCGACGATGCCAGGCCCGACCCTATGTCACGATCCATTGATCAATATCATCAGCCACAGCCGGCTCGGCAGTATCGACGTGGGGCAGAGTCTGTTGCAACCAGGTCATCCAGTCGGCACTGGGCAGGCCATACGGGCGGAACTTTTCGAGCGTGCCCCGTTCGTCGGAATACAATAGCGCCCGGTTCGCCCCCAGCCGCGCGGCGGCGGGCGAGTCAATCAGGTGACTGGAATCGGCCGCGCTCATCTGCAACAGCACCCGCATTTCAAACTCGCGCATCGTCTGGCGACTGAACCAGCGATCGATATTGTTGTACGAATCGCACCAGACGATCACATGGATTCCGACCGCCGGCCCTTCCTTGAGGATCTCGGTAAACATCTGGCCCGGAGTGGGCCCTTTGTCGCGACTGGAACTCCCAAAGCCAAAATCGTCGTCCGATTTTCGCAGGTCGCGGAACCGACTCAGGTCGTCCACCACCAGAACGATGGACGGGGCCGGCGTGCGATCTTGTCGGCGGCGCGCCAATTCGCCCGAAATCTCGGTGAGCGCCACATTCGCCGTGTCGGGTCCCGCGACTCGGATCGTCGGCGGCAGCACCCCCAGCAGCGCGCCCCACGGCCCGGCCGCCGTACCCGCCGCGCCGGAAGAACCGGCCAACTCGGCCAGCAGATACAGTGAGGCCGGCCCGTCAGCAGGAGCCGGGGTTTCACCCTCACCTGAGGCAGGCGACGAGGCAGACCAGATCGGCGACTGGGTGGCCAGCGCGATGACAACGGTCTGCAGAATCCCCCGTGAGACGACATCTTCGGGACCGACGACCAGCAGGTTGGCCCCCGATCGACGGGCAAACGACACCTGCGTGGGACCGGTAATCGCCACGGCATCACCCAGCCAGGCGCGCGGGGCTAGAATGGGTGAGGCAACTCCCGCCTCGGCCGATGCCGCGACGGCTTCGACCAGTTCACACAACGCGGCGTTCCGCGACGGGTCGGCGGGGATATTGCCTTCGAAGACGATGGCTTCGCTGCGGGGGCGCCGGCGTGCGGTCGCCAGTGACTCGACCCGCTGCAAAAAGCCATCGCGCTGGGCATCGTCGAGCCAGGCCACCTGGAACGGATTATTGCCTTCGACCATGCCGTTGGCGTCGTTGTAGATCGCCTCCCCCGGACGCGTCAGCAATCGGGCCGCCGTGTTGTTTTCACTGAGGATCAGGTGCGCGTCGGTCTCACTGCACTGCAAGGCAATGCGCACGGCCATCTGTCCGATGGTCGTGCGGGCCAGCGAATAGGCCCCCCCCAGAGTCTGCGACCCCAGCAGCACGTGCATCCCGAACGCACGCCCCTGTCGTACCAGTCGATCCAGCAGCAGTGACGCGGTTTGCGAGTACTTGTCATCCTCGACAAAAAACTCCTGGAATTCGTCCACCATGAGCAGAATTCGCGGCATCTTGATGTCAGGCCGCGCGTCGCGAAACGCAGCGATGTCCTGTACGCCCGCCTGCCGAAACAGATCGCCTCGTTCTTTCAGAATGGCATCGAGCCGCTCGAGCGTACTGACGCCAAATTCCCGATCACTTTCAATCGAAATCACCCGGGCATGCGGCAGATGGTGCGCCGCATACGTCTTGAACTCGACCCCCTTCTTGAAGTCGATCAGGTAGAACTCGACTTCATCGGGCGAATACCGCAATGCAAGATTGATCACGATCACGTGCAGCAGCGTCGACTTGCCTGAACCGGTTTTCCCGGCCACGAGGACATGCTGCGATGTCCCTTTTCCCAGTCGCAGGTGCTGCAGCTTCGTCGCACCCGCACGCCCCAGGGGGACTTCAATCTGCGATCGGCTGTCACCTGTCCAGAAGGCCTCTTCACGCGGCGCGATGCGGTGGAACGGAACCTCGACTTTCCGAATGTGCCGCGAGAGTTCTCCCATCTTCCGAATCAGCTCGGCCCAGAGCGCCGGTGGGGGCGGTTCGTCGGGCTTGAGCGGCAACGCCATACCGGGCAAGGCCTGACTCATAAACTGTTTGCCATCCCACTCCAGCACATTCGTGCCAGTTTCCAATTGAGTGGGGTCAAATCCACGCGGGGCAGGCTGGCGCGTGTCGAAACTCAGCAGGGTATGCACCCCGCACCGCGGACCGCTCGACACGATGCTCACCAGCCGTTGTGCAGCCCGCTCGCTGAAGCCGGCGGGGAAATTCGCGATCACCAGCACCCGGTACGGCTCGGCCACTTCCCCCGCATGCCGATTGTATTCTTCAATCGACTCGAATTCGTTGCGCAGGTATTTCTGAAACACATTCTCCATGTGTTCGGTCAGGTTGGCCAACTGCTGTTCGATGTGCGAGGACTCGGTCCAGATCCGGCCGGAAATCAACAATTCATCGTAGTCGGCCAGGTGCATAAACGCGGCGAAGTTCTCGCCCAGCCCCACGGCATCGACAATCGTAAATCGCAGGTCTCCCGGTGGAATCTGCGTCAGCATCCGCAACATCGCGGACTGCAGAATCGAGACTGCCTGACCCCGGCCCGCCTGGCCGGAACATTTCAGCAACAGCCCCGGCGTCTGGGGAAAGGGCAGAACGGCGGGCAATCGTTGCGGGCCCGCCACCCCGTCGGGCACTGCGACCGGCGGGGCGTATTCACTCTCTGCCACCGGCGGAGATACAACGTAATCACCAATCCGAATTCCCGGCGGGATTTCCTGGGGGACCTGCCAGTCGGGCTGCGTCAGAACCTCCCACGGCGGAAAAAGTTGCTGGCTTTCTTCCTGGAACTTCGCCGTCGCATCAGAAAACCAGATCAGGGCGTCGCGCCACAAGTTTGTCATGCGCTCGGCGAAATCGCGACGACGGGCGTTCCGTTCCAGGACATCCTGCTGGTGGACCCGCACGAGCACGGCATGGTTTTTGTCATAACGTGTCCGCAAGGCGGCCACTTCCCGCCGGTGCGCCGCTTCTGCCGACAGCAATTCGGCATTGTGCTTTTCTGACGCGATCTGCAGCGCGCGATCACGGACGTTTTCGGCCTCACGCACGGCCCGCGTTTTTTTCAATTCGATTTCGGCCCGCTTCTGATCACGAACCTCGGCGAACTGCTGCAACGACCGCTGCCGGCGTTCTTCGACGGCCGCCTGGCGAGACTGAAATTCCTGCTCGCAGACGTGCATCTCTTGTCGGGCCAGTTTCTGCCAGTGCTGGGCATGAAACCGTGCATCGACCAGCGCCTTCTGGAACGCCTCGAACGCTTCGGCCGAGCGGTTCGAGGCCATCAGGTGCAGAATCATCAAGATCAGACAGGCCACGCCGAACCCCGTCCCACCGACAATGAGGGGCCATTCGATTCCCGGTCGCGCGGGAAGCCCCACCCAGGGCGGATCGACAATCGCGTAGACGATTCCCGACAGCATCCCCCAGAGCAGCAATCCCACCACGACAAACACGCTGCGATTGAGCAGCGCGGTCAGAACATCCCGCGTCAGGTGCGCTGTGGCATCGCGCACCGTCTGTGCGGCTTCCGACGCCGCCTGCAGCGCGGCGTCTCGCCCAGCCACCGCGGGGGCATGCTCCGGCGGATCTTCCCAGACGAACCGGCGCTGCTCAGCGAGCTTGAACGCCCGTTGTTCCAACTCTTCCAGTTCTGTCGCCTCGGAATTCAACCGTTCCTGTCCCTGGTGAATCGCCGAGGCCAGTTTCTCCATTTGCCGCTGCGGACTGTTTTCGGATTTGTCGTCGAGAATCGACGACACCATCCAGCAGTCCTCCTGGTATTTTTTGTCGACCCGGGCTTCGTCGACCGCCGCCTGCCGTTCGGCCGAGACGACGGTGTCCTGACATTCGGCCGTAGCGGTCGCGGTCGCCTGCGCCCACTGGTCTTCAATGGCGCGACAGATTTCGGCATGCCGCTCGGCCAGCGCGGCCGATTCCTGCTCGAATTGCGTCGCGGCCTGACGAATCGCCAGCGGAGTCGTGGCTAATCCGGTTTCGTCTTCGACGCCCCCCAGCGACCGCAACTCGTCTTCGAGACGCTGGCGTTCATCGGTCGCGGCCTGCAACTCCGCCAGCAGACCCTGATAGTGTTCGAGATTCAGATGAAATTCGCGGGGGGACATATTTGGTTATTGATCTTCCCACGGCCCGCATTCGCGACCGGCCTGATTCAGGACTGAAGCCAATTGATCGATCGCCGGAAACGCCGAGGCCAGATCACTCGCCAAGGGCCGCAAATGCTGCTCTTCAAAATTCAAACTGTTGGCGTCGTTCCAGTAGGCGCGCGTGTCGCCCCAGGCTTGACGCAAGGTTTCAATCGCATCGCGAAGTTGCCCTGCCCCCGTGTTCAAGTCGGCGATTTTCATGCCGGTTTCCCTCCCGCTGTTGCATCCAGGTTCGGCGGACTCGCAGGAGCGGTCCCCGAGTTTTCTACCGGTTCCGGCCGATCGAGATATGCATCGAGGGCGTTGATTGTCCGGTCGAGCAGAGCCAGCGACCGTGGCAAGCCGGCCTCCACCGTTTCGCGAAACCGGCTGACGCGGCCGCGATACTCGTCGAGTTCATCGACGACACGCTGACGCCAGCGCCGCACGACCTCGAGCTTTTCTTCGGCTTCCCGCAACCGGCGCTGCGCCTGACGCAAGGCTTCTTGCTCTTCAATGCAGGCGGGTCGGTAATCGCCAACCTTTTTCATTTTGCAGGTTTCGAGAGCGGCCCGCGCCCGCCCCACCTCGTCGTAGCACACACGAATCTGGTTGCGCCAGTAGGCCGGCGCGTCGTGCTCAAGCCATTGCAACGCCCCCTGGGCCTGCTCATCGAGCGACAACAGCGCTCGGGCCGCTTGATCCTGAAACATACGCAATGACCCGCGGAAGGCCACGACCGCATCTATGGACTTCACCTGGGCGGAAGTGCTCACGTCGGCTCCCCTTATCGCTGCTGCAGGTATTCGTCAATCCGCTCGGCTTTGCGGAGCAGAAACGGAATGTACTGTTCGTTCGACTCGATGAAGCGGCCCACCACCTGCAGATTCCGCTGAAATTCCTCGCTGAATCGATGATTTTCCTGATCCCGCCAGGAGGCACTCAGGGCATCGAGTTGACCAGATAAGGCAGTCAACTGCTCGGCCAGACCCGTATTGAATTTCTTGAGCATCTGCGCAAATCGCCGCAGTTCTTCGGGACTGACGATGGCCTGCGACATGACGCGCTCCTGTGTGCTGAGTGGACGACTCTTCCGGGAACTGGAAACGGAATCGGGACTCGTGCCTCAACGAATTATAGGCAAACACCCATCCATTTGCCCGCCTGAAGTGCGGCCGGTCAGGCATAGCCATTACGTTCGGCGGAATCGGACCAGTGGCCCACAATTCACGCCGACGGGTTGCCCGCACATCGACTCCGCCCCGTCCGGCGGACCTGGCCGTCCGTCGTTCTGGCGGCAATAGAACCAACCCCCGGGCCCCGGACCGGGTTCCCGAGACTCGTCCAGTTCATTCCTCAGTTCATCGCCCAGTTTGCCGCACATCCGCCTGACGCTTCGCGCCCGGACGACGGCGGCGGGACGATCCCTGTCGTCCCGCCCCCACGTCAGGCAATTCGAATCGCTTACGGCGACATCAGTTTCTGGCGCAGTTCCTGGACTCGCGCGGGAACATCGGCGAAGCGTTCGGGCCAGGTCGTCGTTTCCAGTTTGCGGAGGATGCCGTTGGCCCGATCCGGTTGTTTGACCTGAATCAGGGCTCCCGCCAGCCCCAGCCACCCAGTCGGTTCGGCTTCACGGATCCGGGCCACCTGCTCCCACTGCGTGACCGCTTCGGTCCAGCGATTCTGCTCCTGAAACATCTCTGCCAGCAGTTGGTGGCTTTCCGCCTCGCTGGGCAGGATATCGACGATCGATGTCCGGGCCCGCTCGGCTTCCCGGGGTTGTTCCAGTTTCGCGTATCGCTCACCCAGGCTCTTGAACAAGGCCATGTCCCGCCGATTCACCTCCGCCTGCGCGAGAAGCTGATTGATGGCCCCGACCGGGTCTTGTTGACGGTCAAAGCACTCCACCAGTTTTTGTCGAATCTCAGGATCATTAGGCTCCAGAACCGCGGCACGCTGCAACTGGGCAATCGCCTGCGGGAATTGCCCCCGTTCGAGGAGTATCTCTCCCAGAACCTTTCGCACGATCGGGCGATCCGTTCCGGTCGATTCGACCTGTCGATCGAGTGTCTCCACATACGCGGCCAGGTCGGTGCAGTCCACCAGCACCGTCCGCAGGCCATTGATGACCTGCGTCCGGTCCCGCTGTGCCTGCCCCGAGGCGACCACCGCGCCACACGCCGCATCCACGGCCAGCGCCGTCTGGTTCAACCGGGAATGGGCTCGCGCCAGATACGAGTAGTAGTTCGATAAAGTCCCATCGCCAACGCCCCGCCTGGCGTGTGACTGCTCGTACCGGGGAATCAATTCCTGGTAATACTTGACGCAATCCTCCCAGAGTTCATTCTGCAGGCAGCTTTCCGCGAGTTGCGCCAGCACCCCTTCTGTCCAACTGTGATCCTCGTGGAATCGTTTGTCGGTGTCAGCGAGCAGGGCCCGCAGTTGTGCCGGTCGGTTGGTCCGGAAATACGCCTGCATCAGCCACAACCGATACGACAAATTCCCGGGCTCTTCGGTCACCACAGGTTCCAGCAGAGCCACGATTTCCCCAAACCGCTGATCATGAATCAGGAATTCGATCAGTCGCACGAATCCATTCCCATCCAGGCGCTTGGCCCGGTGAGCCGTCAGCAGCATTTCAATCGCCCGGCCAGTGCGCCCCAGTCCGTGGAACAGGTACTCAGCGACGTATTGAACGGCGGGTCCCGACGCTTCGTGTGCCCTGTACACCTCTTCGGCAGTCCGCGCGAAATCCGCGGCCTTGGCCGTCCAGAATTGCGGATCATTCACACCATAGTAAATCGTCCGCGACCGCTGGTTGCGTGCTTCCAGGTCATGACGGAGTTCGTTCAGCACGATTTTCAACAGACGCGCATCCAGATCTCCCAGATCCGCAACCTGCGTACGCCAGTTACCCAGCAGATAGGCAAACTGCGACCAGCCATCCTGATACGTGAATTTCCACCAGGCCGGTTCGTGTTCGATTGCCTCGATCAGAAAGGCCAATCCCGTTCGGGTATCGACCAGATCACGCAAGGTGTAGGCCACCGTATTGGCCATCGAGGTGTAGTGCTGTTGCGATTGAGCCAGCACATCGGGCATCTGCCGCGTTGCGAAAGTGCGCAGCGCCTCACGAACACCCGGGATCTGTTTCCCGGCCGCCGTGCGATAGACGCTGCAGATCAGATGCACGACCTGCGATCGGTAATTCTGGTCTGGGCTCTGCAAGGCAGCCACCAGCCGTTTCTCGAGGGCTACGTACAAAGCGGCCCCCGTTCCGAACGTAACGGAACCATCATTCTGCAAGGTCTGGTGATAGACCTCGAACAGTTTCTGTTCCAGCCAGGCGCGCTGCTGGCCATGCACAGGATGCCGAAGTTGATCCAGAAGCGTGCTCTCGGCCAACGCAAATCGCTGTCGCGACGATTCAATGGAGATCAACGTTTCGAGCGGCCCGTTCGCCGAGACCGGCAGCACGCCCCTCTGGGCTTCTTGAAATTCCGACAACTCGCCTTTCAATACGCCGATCGCGTCATCGGCGCGGTCATACTGGTTCCACACAATCGCCAGATAGCGGGCAATGTGCAGCCGATCGTACGAGCGACGGGCCTGACGACGATGCAGTTCCTGCAACTGTCGCATCTGCTCCGCGGCCAATTCAGGTTGCGAAATGGTACCGAGATTCGACAGCCACTCGGCCATCAGCCGTTCTTCGCCCTCCGTCCATTCCTGTTCAAACGCCCGCTGCAGTGCCCCCTTTGCGGCGGCGATATGCGGCCCGGGCTGATTACGAACCTCGGACGCGCGCCGCTCAACCAGCGCCAGCAGCAGGTCACAGGCCCGCCGATCGACAGCCGACCGGCTGTCGTCGCGAACCTTGGTCAGCTTGAGCACCAGTTCATCTGCGACCGCTTCGTCGCGAATCTCTGAGACCACACGCTGCATTCCGTTCACGATCGCATAGACCTGCCCCGGGGTATGACCACTCAGCGAATCGGCCAGCGCCGCCAGCAGTCGGAAGTCTCGCGTCGCCTGGTAGAACTGCTGCAATTGCGACAGATAATTCTGGGGCTGAGAGGCTTTTTCGAACAGTGCCTGAAACATCAGTGGCACCTGCTCGTCGAGCGTGTTGGGGCGGTCGGCCGCCCGTTGCCAGGCATTCAAGTGGGCCCCAATTTGCCGACTGAGTTGCCATTCTTCCACCGTCTGAAAACTGCGGATGCGCGCCCGATCGTAATCAGCTCGGCGATTCGCCGCCTGGTACCAGCCCGCCAGAGCGCGATAGGCCTGGGGCCCCAGGTCGCCACTGAGTTCGACACCGGCAAACAGAGCGATCGCCTCGGGAACGGCCCCCTGCTCCGCCAGCACATAGCCCAGAGCCAGTCGCCAGCGGTTGTCGGCGTCGTCTCCGTTCATCCACGCCAGCAACGACTCGCGCAACTCCCGAGTTTCATCGAGTGCCACCAGCAAGTGGAACTTGAGCAGTTTCCCCTGATCCGGATCGACATCCGTGGCGATCTTGCGGTCGAGGTAGTCCTTCAGGCGTTTCACTTGTTCTGGTGCCGCCTGGGGACGCATCGCCAGGAACATCAGGGTCGCCTCGCAGCGTGTCATAAAGGCCGTTTTCAAAGACACCGCGGCCACCGGCTCATCGGCCCAGAGGACCTGTTCTTGATCCGGTTCGGCAGCGGAATCAGCCGCGGCGGCAAGCAGTTCCCACACCTTCGCCGTCACCGCGGGCAGATCGTGGTCGGCGAGAATCTCGAGATACGACCACTCGAGTTCCCACCAGGGGGCGAAAGCGGCATCTTTTCGCGCCGCCTCCTGCCGGAGCCGGTCCGCGAATCCTCGCCGGGCCTGTTGCAGGTTCTGGGCCGCCACCTTTTTCTGCTCGCGCACCGCGAGCAGGGTATGCTCGGGACTCTGTTCCAGCGGCAGCATGGCGGCACGATAGCGCCCTTCGACCAGGGCATCGGTCAGGCGATACAACGTCGTCACCTGGCTGCGCAGCCGTTGAGCGGGGTCGTCTCCTTCCGTCAATTGGTCCAACAGCGAAAAGGCTTCATTCTCCCGGGCCGCCGTCCAGGGCTGGCTCAACAACCGGTCAAACAATTGCCTGGCATAAGTCGCTCGAAACACGGCCGGCCCCTCGGCCAACTGTTCGCGCAAAAACTTCTCATAGGCATCATCCCCCTCCGCCTGCGGCAAGACCGACAGCAACACGCCTCCCAGGGCATGGCGTTCGTCGACATCGGTCTCCGCCACCCACCGGGCACGCAACCCCGAGACAACTGCACGCCAGGTTTCCTGCGTGACCGACGGCACCTGCGGACGAACCCAATTGATCAGCAGTTGCAGTTGTTCGGCATTCGCCGTCGGTAAACGGGCGACCAGAACGGGAGTCAACTCAGCACGGACCCGGTGCATGTCTTCGGCCTGCTGGAGTTGCCAGTGCCCCAGAATCTGCTGCGCCAGGTTCCAGTTCTTACGATGCTTGATCGTCGCCAGTGCGACGTCATGGATCGTGGGGACCCATTTCTGTTCGACCCGGTTCGTATAGAAATAACTGCCGTTCCCCGTCGCCATGGAAATCACCGCCGCAATCCGCGCCTCGGCTGCGGGTGACAGCTCGGCAGGTTCCAACCCCGGCTTGAGCCATTCGGCCATGCGGGCGTTGTACCGCTCAATCTGATTCGCCAGCACCAGCGCCGCCAGCAGTTGCTGACAGACCGATTGATTCGTCGGCGACTGCTTGACCCACTCTTCCAGATAGTCCACCAGATCGGCGTACCGCCCCTGCTGATGCAGAAATGAGGCGTAAGTCCCACGCATTGAATCGGCCTCCCAGCCTTGCCACGGTACGGGGGAACTCAAGGCCTGTTTCAGCCAGGCATAGGCAGCATCATAATCGCCTTGATTGAAAAGCGTTTGTGCGTACTGCTGCTGGGTGGCATAATCTCGTGGCCACCCTGTGGCCATCTGCCGCAACTCACCGATCACGGTATCCGGCTGCCCGGCCGCGTTGAGACTGTTGATCCGCCGGTGTCCCCACGCCAGCAACGCGTTCCGATACCCGGGCTGCCGGGCATAGACCGGTCTCACCAGATCCAGAAATCGCAACAGCTCATTGGCGTCGGACACACGTTCCGCCAGACCGACGAGATGAGTGACCAGAACGAACTCATCTCCCAATTGGAACTCGGCGGGGGCAGGCCGTTTCCCAAGGTACCATTCGCCCCGCGCCAGCCGGTCGCCCTCGTCATTCAACGCCGTTTTCAATTCGACATGACGACGGCCAGCCATCTGCAGCGCCGCACGAATCCAGCGGATCCCCGGCTTGTCTGCCGCCAGCCGTTCACAGTGCTGCCAGTGTTCGAAGACCCGGCTCCACTGCTGGGTCTGCAAAGCCTGCAATAACAGCACGAAATGATCTTCAAACGTCGCCCGGCCTGGTTGATTCAACGCCCGCCGGGCCGCCTTGATTCCGGGGACCGGAAGCTGCAGCGTGAGCACGTGTTCCCAGACCGCCCGTTCCTCCTGCCAGCGCGACAACAGTTGCTCACGATCGACCGCGGTGACCTTGCGGGTCATCACAACGGTTGGCTGCCCCTGATCATTCAGAACTTCGCTGCGGGTAGCCCACCACAACCCGGCCACTTCCACAAAATCCGTGAAGCGTTCGGTCCGTGTCACCTTCCCCTGTTCGCGGTTTTCCGCCGACAGCAGCACATGCCGGGTGGTGTCGATCACGAACCGGATTTCCGATTGTGTCGCCCGCGGCAAGCGCAGAATCAGCAGCGCCCGGTCGTCTCCCTGACGTTCGACCGTCGGCACGTAGTTACGGTAGGTTTCGTGGAGCGGCACCAGCGCATGCTCCAGCGCACCGAGGTAACTGAGGTCGGTCTGCTCCCAACTCACGGGCGTGAGGTCGGCCGGTTGCGACTTGCGCACCTGTCCCAGGCCAAACGCCAGCGACGACACTCCCCGTTCACGGGCATCGGCCCAATGCAACAGCGTCTGCGCATCATCGTGAGAGACGCGCGTCAGCCACTGGTCGCGCAGATACAGATCGACGCGCCGCGTGCGTTCCGTCATCTCGTTCCAGCGCGGCTCATACCGATCCACCACGCGGGTGATTTCCAGCCCCCCTGGCAACTGGGACAGCACCTGGTTCCGCAGCAGACTGTTCGACAAGGCTCGGATGGCCTCGGGCCACTCCGGCGTCCGCGAGGGCACGGTACTTGGCCGCACCGGCAGCGGGACTCGTGGAAAGAGCGACCCCAGCGTCGCGACATGGTCCATCGATCGATTCCAACGCCGATCGTAGATGTCAAAGAGACCGAATCGCGGTTTGCGTCCGTTTGCAATGGCTCCTCGAGCGCCACCCCCCATCCCACCCGGCCCCCAGGTTCCAAATTGTGGCTCATCGAAATACCAGGCATCCTCCCGTCCGAGTGACTTGCGCAGGTCCAGGCGTGAATTCGCTCCCAAACTCCGACCGTCCATGCCCTCGAATTCTTCGAAGAGGTCGATGGGCAGGTTGTCTTTGTCGCGGGAATCGCGTTCCCGTTTCGAGACTGCCAAACCATCCCAACTTTCAGCAACGCCTTCGCCCCCGAAACCAGCCGGCTCTGCGGGCAACGCTCCTGGTGCCGGCAGGCCGCTCTCGTCCGCATCGTCATTGAGCTTGGATTTCACCTCCAAATTTTCAAGTCTCTGACCGATCATGACTTCCCGCTGCAGGAATTCGTCACCGAACGGCCCATTCCCATTCATATCGAACACAGTCCCGTTTCCGTACCAGTTCACCGCCGACGTCGACGACAGACGAAATCGCCAGCGTTCATCAACGACGCCGGGTTGCCGATTCAACACCAGGCTGTCCCGTCCCAGCGACCGGAACTGCAACAGCGACGACCGCCTAAGCCCCAGCCGCCAATCGCCAGCCCGGCGTTTCTGTTGCTGCACCAGGTCAAAGCGGGCCTGATCGCGTCCTTCCTGAAAGTACTTCTCACCATCGCGCATGCGGAATCGACGCTGCACCTTGAACCGTTGCCGATCGGCGTCCGATTCCAGCACCAGAAACGACGTGTACGGTGTCATGATCTGGAACTCTTCCGACAAGGCGATCACGTCTTCGCGAATCGCCGGCGCCGCGCCCTGGGCCAGCAGACTGTCCAGATGCCGACGTGCCCACAACCGCGGAATGAACGAGTTTCCCTCATCATCGTTGCGGAAGGAAATCGGCGCCGTGAACCGGACCGGCCGGCCCTCTTGGGTGGCAGTCACCACCACCTCTCCCTGCTGATCGCCCGAGACACTGCCCGGCCGGTACAGCCCCAGCAAAATCTGCTGGGAACCGGCCGGCAGATTGGGTAGCACCTCTGGATAAACCCGGGCGGCTTGAAACCCGCGAAACTCAACCTTCACGTTGCGCAGTGCGGGCCGCGCGATTTCCTTTAGTAATCCACTCGCCACCACCGCAGGCCCCTCGTCGCCCGACAGCTTGCGGAACGAACCACCCCCCAGACTCGACATCGCCTTCAGTGCGGTCGCTTCAAATGCACTCCCCAGCGCGATGGCATGACATGTCCCGATTCCCCGGTACGCCTGCTGCACGCGCAGCGCAAATCCCTCCGGACGCGCATCACCCGTCGTTACGATGCCGTCGCCGATATACACGATGTGCGTGCGGGGCGTGGCTCGCGCAAAAGCGGCCGCAAACGCCTGATCCAGATCGGTCCAACCCAATGACGTCCGCCGCTCCAGGAACGTCCGGATCTGCTGCACCGACTGCGCCTCGGCGGCCACTGATTTCTCGAAGACCCACGAACATTCCACATCACAGCCGGCCAGATTCACCGTGTCCCGCGGCGACAGTGACGCCAGCAGCGCCGCCACCACCTCAGCCTGTTTGCGACGCTGTGCCTGGTCCAGCGACGCCGACGTATCGGCCAGAATCAGAACATCCAGCGGTTCGCCATCGGGCACAATCTCGCGACTCCAGTCCCCCGTCGCCGGCGGCGTCAACTGCAGCATGAAATACCCGTCATTGCCCCGGCGGTGTGGAATCACCACCAGGTCCGACTGCCGTCGATCGGTTTCCACGACGACTTCGAAATCACGCGTGGGGGTGTATTCCTGAGCCGAAAACTCGACTCGCCCCGAGTGCTCGGTCCGATCGGACCGCACCATGTGCGTCGGCGAGGAAATCTTTTTGATTCCAGTCGCCGAGTGAATCTGCACATCAATCGACAGTTCCCGCAACGGATGCAACTTGAGCAGTTCGCTCTGCAGGGCATACGCATAGCGATAGGTATTACCCCGGGCTGGCAAGACCTGTGTGTAGCTGATGCGCACCCGTTTTTCCGCCTCGGCCGGAATGGGGAAGACACGCGCCTTGAACAGGTTGCCCCCCGTCCACTCCAACAACCCGGGATCACGTCGTTCACGCAGAATCGTCTCGAAGATTTCCCGCGCCCGCTGCTTCTCGACAATATCGGCCTCGACCAGTTCGTCGCCGATCCACATGCCGAATCCGGAAATCGACGCGTCATCAGGCAACGGAAAATAAAACACTCCCTCCAGAATCTGGGCCGTGTGATTCACGAACGATTCTTCGATCACCGTGCGGGCAATCTGATCGCGAATCTCGACCTGGACTTTATGAAAACCCACCGACAGGGGGACATTCCGGCCATCGACCAGTGCCACCAGCGACCCCAGCGATTCCCCCTGCACCGCCGACTTAAAACCTTTGAGCCAGGTCGGCTCATGCTCGAGTCGCGCCAGTTGCTCGTTCTGCACTCGGAACACCTGGGGCTGGGCCGCCGGTCGCGCCCCGACTGCCAGCGTCACGTTCCCCGGACCAACCAGGGTCAGCGTATCGCCCGCACCAGCCACGGCTTCAAGTTCGCCCGTATGGACGCGCACCTGGGTCGGACTCACGATTTCCACCAGTGTTCCCGGCCCCAGAATCAACTGCGATTCCTTCACCAGTTGGACCACGACGGCATTGGCCCCCCGATTGTCCGTTCGCAGCCAGTCACCCGGTCGCACGAGCGTCTTGCTACAGATCGCGGTCCAGCGTTCGTGGGTGGCCGGTTTCAACGTCACAATCCCCTGCGTTTCGGTGATCGTGCCCACCCGCCCGTCTGCCGTGAGGGTGTCGCGAACCACGAAGTTCTCGGCCGCCACAGGCTGATTCACCGCCAGTACCTGCAATTCCGCCACGGCATAAGGCTGACCAGCCCGCTGGGATTCGAGCGACAGCGATTCCACCTGCCCGCTCGTTTTGTCCACCCAGGCATTCAAAGTCAGCGGGGGCTCGCGCCCCGGCAGGGGGACGGCATAATGCCATAGTTCGCGACCGTCACGCTGCATAACTTCGCGTGGCTGCCCGGCGGCCACGGTTGAGCGCTGGCTCTCGGCCAGCACGCCATCCAGTAACGCCAGCAGGTCCAACTCGGGTTGCCCCTCGTCCACTCGGCGAATGAAATCACCGGGCACGGGCGTGGCCCGATTTTCCTGTTCGTCGATCTCCCACACCTGCTGCTCATGGGCAATGCGGTACCGCGACTCCGATTCTGTCCACCGCAACTGGCCCGGGCGCTGGTACAGAATGTCGGTCGGCTTGGCTCCCTCGGTGCGCAGCGCCAGATGCAGCGACTCCGCACGGGCCAGGCGATCCAGTGCCTGCCCCAGAGCTTGGCGCGGCTGCTGGATCGGAAAAAATGACCACAGTCCCGCCCATACGAATACACCCACAGCCACGCAGGCTGAAGCCACGGAATACAAGACAGAGAACATGGATCGCTTCCTGATCTCAGGTTGAACAGCAGGGGGAATTTCTGCCGAGGCAGAACTTTGAGTCGCTTCCAGAAACACACGCGTCGTCTGTTCCCGCAAGCGCGACAAGAACTCTTCGTCGGGGGGAGCCAGTTCGTGATTGGTCGCATCCATCAAAGAGGCCAGTGCGAGTTCGTCATCGCCCAAAGCCAGGTCGTCCCCCGATCCAGCGGCATCAGCCGCATGGCCGGGCAACGGAGCCCCCGGGTTCTCCCGGTCTTCAGGACGATTCTCATTCGTGTTCATGGTACGCCTCCCAGAAACTCATCCTCCGCGCCGGAACACAGCCGGCGGAACTTGTCGCGAAAGGCCTGACGGGCCCGTGCCAACCGGGAGCGCACCGCGGCGACAGAACTTTGCTCGACACCGGCAATCGTCTCGACCGACACATCGTCGAGGTACCGGGCCGTGAGCAGGGCCCCATGCTCATCCGACAGTTCGGTCAGCGTCGTGCGCACCAGCGTAGCCAGCTCGCTCGCAGCCAAGGCCGCCTCGGGAGGCGACTCCTGTTCGCTGCGGTTCCGGATCTCGCCGTTGACACTCGTGGTTTGCATTTTGCGAATGATTTCCAGACGACGGGACTGCTGCCCCAGACGGCGGTAATGCAGTGCGACATGTCGCCGGGCAATGCCGCACAGCCAGAGCCAGAGACTCCCTTTCGCCGGGTCGAACGTGCGGACCGACCCCGCCGCCGCCAGAAAGGCTTCCTGCACGACATCGGCCACGTCAGCCGAGTCCGCACCCATAAGGCGTGCGACGACACGCCAGATCGGCCGGGCGTACAGGTCGTAGACCTGCCGCCAGGCGTCAGCGTTCCCTTCGGTTAAACCGCGGTAAAGCACCTGTTCGTGCTGCGGATCCATCATGGGTCGTCAGACGGGAAAACAAACAACAGACGCCACAGATTTGCGCGCCAGCGACTGCATGTGTCGCAGAATCTGCCCCAATTGGGAAGAATTCCCGAAAATTGACCTGCCCCCGGCCGGAACTGGCCGAATCAGCGATTGCAAAAACCTGCGATGGGCCCCGCTGCCATCTGACAGATTCACCAACAGCCGCTCTTGTGCCCGATCCGTTCGATTTTTCTGCTTCTTCGGTGCCCTGGACCGACTCTCTCGTGTGGCACATCAGAGCCTGGGACAGAAGTTCAAATCCTGTCGCCCCGATTCCCCTGGACAGCAAGTCCTTCGGCGAGAACGTCGAGGGGCCTTCTCATTTCGCACACAAGAGTTGCGCCCACGAGCTTGCAGTTCAAACAGACGATTTCGAGGAGGGGACGCTTTGAGTCGTAATCAGCGGTAAGCGATTGCTCGCGAGGCGTTTGAGAAAGTTCAAACGCTTTCACAGCCAAATCGGCGATTTCGTGATGCGACTGGTCGAGCGTACGCGCCAAACGCGAGCAGCGTGGGCCACGGCCGCTACGAGCACATGCTCCACCGGCTCCGGCACTTCTGCTGGCGGCGATTGTCATACCCCGTGAACACGCGGCAGCCAGCCCTTTCCCAGCTCCCTGATCCACCTGTATGCTTCCTGCGTCCGATTCGACGGAACGGATGACGGACCGCGCGCGAATTCCAACCACCTCACTGACGCCAGGATGTTCTACGTTGATCAACCATCACCTCAGGTGCCGCGATTTGATCACACTCGCCACCCTGGTAGTCCTCGCAGTGGTGGCCGGCTGCGGGCCAGGAGGGGCCGAGGCGGGCGAGTTTGTTCTGGTGCGCAACGGCAAACCCGCGGCCACGATCGTCACCGCTACCGCAGCGACTGACGCCGCAATATTCGGCGCACAGGATCTTCAGTTACACGTCCAAAAGATCTCTGGCGCGACACTGCCGATCAAGAACGACGGCGAGAAGGTCGAAGGACCGAGAGTGTTCGTGGGGCCGAGCGCCGCAACGGCCCAGCTTGGCTTGAACGAGAGCCAGTTCCAGGATCAGGAGTATCTGATCCGCTTTCTCGACAACGACATCGTCCTGATCGGGAAGGAGCAAGGGACGTCTTATGCTGTGCATGACTTTCTCGAACGATTTTGCAATGTCCGCTGGTATGGGCCTGGCGATTCACAGATGGTATTTCCGAAAACGGCCACGCTGGTCGTCGAGCCGCGTGAAGTCCGTCGTCGGCCGGCCTTCGCGTGGCGGTCCATGTTCCCCTGGACACAATTCACAATGGGACGTGAATTGTACAACCAGCCGAGCGACGCCGATTTAAACCTGTTCTGGCGCCGACTGCGGGTGGGAGGAGAGGCGTATGCCTGCAATCATTCGCTGGAAGGCTACTACGATCGGTTCTGGAAGCAGAATCCGAAATGCCCCGAAGTGTTTGTCGCCGCGCATCCCGACTGGTTTGCCCAGGGCTATTCGGAAAGCGAGCTGGAAGGATCTGGGGGTCAGCCCCCGCAGTTGTGCTATTCCAATCAGGGGTTGTTGGATCAGGTGGTGGTCGACGCCCGGAAGTTTTTTGACGGACAGGGGGCGGCGATCGGGGCGGAAGCGGCCGGCCGGTACTTTGCCATGGTGCCGATGGACCGGGGAGGACGGAGCGGCTGGTGCAAGTGCCCTGCCTGTCAAACGCAGATCGACCAGCAGCGACTCACCGAGAACAGTTTCGACAGCAATGGGAGCGCCAGCGACTATTGGTTCGCGTTTGTCAACAAAGTGGCCCGCGAGCTTGCCAGGACCCATCCCGACAAATACATCTCGACCCTGGCCTACGCGGGCTACTCGTATTCCCCGCGCAACGTGCGATTGGAGCCGAACATCTCGGTGCAAATGTGCCTGCATACGCGGAACTATTGGGCTCCGGGGATGGAGCACGATGAGCTCCGCTGGTATCGGGATTGGGTGGGCCGCGAAAAAGGCCGGCCCATGTACGTGTGGCTATATCATTGCCTGCCGGAGTTGCAGAATGTTGATGGACCTGCCTATCGTTGTTTTCCCGGATTCCACGCCCACGCAGTGAGTCGACAATTCAAGATGTTCGCCCGCGACGGGATACGTGGGGCATTTATCGAAGGGGTCAGCGACCAGGTCGACGCCTACGTCACCGTCAAGCTCCTGGACGACCCCTCGTTGGATGTTGACGCATTGCTGGATGAATTTTTCACGCGCTACTACGGACCAGCCGCCGAGCCGATGAAACGTTTCTACCTTCGCGTTGAAGAGATTTACGGCGATTCGGCCAATTATCCCGAGGAGGTCCAGCAGAATCTCAAGCAGGATTTCTTCCAGTCGGAGGCGATCGCCTGGAAGTATTTGGGCACCGAGGCGCGAATGGCGAAGCTTGGCGCGCTGATGGACGAAGCCACGCGGTTGGCCGTCGGCGACGTCGAGAAACAGCGCGTCGACCTGTTCCGCAAGGCCGTTTGGGATCACATGGTCGAGGGCCGCAAGCAATACTTGGCAAAGCAACCGGGTAATCGGTGACATGCTGTCACAGAAACCGCACACGCCGATCGTCCTCACAGAGACTCCATTCTAAAATGCAGAGACTCTCTATGACTCGCAATATGAACCGTCGCCAGATGCTGCTGAGCGCCGGCCCAGGAGCAAGTTGGGCCATAGGGGGCGCAGGCCAGTGGGCGTGCGCCGCGCGGCCCAAGGCCATGATTCAGTGAGCACTGCGGTATCTGCAATCACAGGGGCTGCGCTGTGCGTCACGTGCCTGTGTCACAAGATTCAGCCACCGAACGGATGGATCCATTGCGCGGTAGCGTCCGTTCTGCTTTGTTTATTGACTCTGCTTTTTCCTCCAGCAATTGCGGCTCCTTGAGGCGTCGTAATCCACTCAATGGCTGGCGTGACGCGCGAGGGCGTCAATCGCCGGATGCCCAAGGCTGCGTGACTTCGTACCGATCGCGCCGAACGCCCGGCGCTCTTTTGGCGATTCAACGCCGGGTCGAACGTGCGGACCGACCCCGCCGCCGCCAGAAAGGCTTCCTGCACGACATCGGCTACGTCAGCCGAGTCCGCACCCATGAGGCGCGCGACGACACGCCAGATCGGCCGGGCGTACAGGTCGTAGACCTGCCGCCAGGCGTCAGCGTTCCCTTCGGCTAAACCGCGGTAAAGCACCTGTTCGTGCTGCGGATCCATCATGGGTCGTCAGACGGGAAAACAAACAACAGACGCCACAGATTTGCGCGCCAGCGACTGCATGTGTCGCAGAATCTGTCCCAATTGGGAAGAATTCCCGAAAATTGACCTGCCCCCGGCCGGAACTGGAAAAAAACAAGGCCGTCAGGCGCCAGAATTCGTGGGACACTTTTGACCACACCAGCCGCCCGGCCACCGCCCGCACAATACCGGCCCATGGTGTGTGAACTTACTCTGGACGCATTTGTGGCAAAAGCGTCTCAAAAGGTACCCTCCTGTTGGGGCGTCCGCCGACAGGTGGGCAACGGTCAGATTCGATATCTATATTTGAGAGTCGCTACTGCGCCAACAACCTGTCTCGCAAACTGAGCAACGAGACTTCATCGAAATCGACCGCGTCAAAGACAATTTGCTTGACCGGGCCTGATGCAGAGCTTGTGCGCAGGTACTCAGAGGCGTTCATCCAACGGACTCTGCCGTTGGATGTGCGAACGATCAGCCAGACATCATACGCCAGACTTTGCCAGTATGTTGCCCAGCGCTCCTTCTTGATTTCGAAGATCTGTGCACCGTCGCGCTTGCGCTCTCGGAGGTAAGAGTCGCCCGATTTCAATTGTACGTAAACTTTCTTGCCGCTGGCCTGACGGCGGTGGTTCTTGAATTCGATCTCACCGTCGGTGCCATGGTCGCTGTTCGGTGTCGGACGAAATATCTGCCCGGCCCGGCCAACGACCGAATAGACCGCCCCTACCAAAATCGACTCCTTGCTTTCGTTGTCAAGGGCCGCCTGTGATCGCTGGTCCAGTGCGCGCACTTGTTCGCGAATTTCGGGTGTATCGAACCTGTTCTCGATGGCATCGCGAAATACGATCCGGTTTTCTTCACAACAACTGCAAATGATGTCAGTTTGCTTGATCGCCATTCGCTTCTGAACGCTCGAAGGATCCGCCGGGCTACCGCACTTGTCGCAGACGTAGTGGCGGGTGCGTTCGACCTCCAGCGATTTCACGCGC
>JAFEBR010000852.1 GCA_018242565.1 Planctomycetota bacterium
CGTTTGATTCAACCGGCCACTCTACCCCAATTCGAAGAGGGGCCGTCAATTATGAAAAAGATGGTCATCGTGGGCGTCGGCGGTTTTTTTGCCCCTGTTTTGATGTTGGTGGGCTGGAACCTGCTGCAGCGCCGGATTTTCGAAAGGGAACAGTTGGAACGCGAGTTTGACGTCAAATTCGTTGCCGAAGTCGCCTCGCTACCATCGCGTCCTCTGGTTCCCAAACCGGGCAGTGCCCGGGCGTACCAACTGCAGACACATTTGTTCCAGGAGAGCATCAATGCCCTCCGGGTCACGATGACGTCAGACGAAGATATCAACAAATTGCAAGTCTTCGTATTGGCGAGCGCCGTGTCGGGCGAAGGCAAAACCAACCTCTCTTCGCAACTCGCGATGAGTTGGGCTCAGGCCAATCATGGCCGCGTGGTCATCGTTGATGCCGACCTGCGCAAATCGAGCCTGCATCGCCTGTTTGATGTCCGGCCTAGCCCGGGATTGTGTGAAATCCTGCGAGGAGAAGCCACGATTGAGG
The DNA here is from genome assembly GCA_018242565.1 of Planctomycetota bacterium. Taxonomy (GTDB): domain Bacteria; phylum Planctomycetota; class Planctomycetia; order Planctomycetales; family Planctomycetaceae; genus JACQFH01. The sequence continues at coordinate 533 of JAFEBR010000852.1, forward strand.
AGTCGCTCATTCACGATTGGGGCGGCTACCTGGCCGTCATCCCCGGCGGCAATGCCCACGCCCGCAGTCCTGCGAACCTGTTTGCAGGATCCAAATTTCAGGATTTTCTGGCCGAATTGCGACAGCATTTCGACAAAATCATCATTGATGTCCCCCCGATTTTGTGTGCCAGCGAAGCCTTGCTGATTGCCAAAGCGGCAGACGGGGTACTGATCTGTGCCCGCCACGATTACAGTCATTCGGGCCAGATCAAGCATGCGTACGACCGCATGCAGGCCGCCGGTGTGAATATCGTGGGCGCTGTGCTGAACGGAACCCCTGTCCATCGATATTCCTATTATTACCGCGGCTACGCTCCTGCCTGAACCAAAGAAACCGGTCGCCGCTGGACACCAGGCACATTGCCTGCTCGACAGCGAGCGTCACCACCCTGCAGACTCAGCGAGACGACCAGACAACTTCTCAGGTTCAATTTCACATGGCCCGCGAATTCTCAAAGCCTTCTGCCTCCGCTCCGCCCCAGACCAATCCGGGTGAGTCGTCCGCCGGTCCGGTGCCGACCCCCGGCGCACAAGCCCCCAAAACAATTTCGGCCGCGCCGGTCATGCTGGGTCAGGACAGGTTGCAGAAGGGGCATGGCTCGGCGACGACCTCGTATCAGATGAATTGGCCACTCGTCGTTAAGCTGGTCGTCATCCTGATCATTGCCACCCCGGCGCTGTACTTCTGGCATGGGTATCAGCACTCAAGGCATTCCGACGCCCTGCTGGGGCGTGCCCGCAAACTTCGCAACGATGCCAAATGGGATCAGGCCGCGAACACGTTGCACCGGTACCTCGAACAACATCCGGATGATGCCGAGGCCCTGGCTGAAAGAGCGGAAATCTCTGGCGCCCTGGCAAATTCCCGATTCGCCACCGACTCGCAAAAGACGAATTACCTGAAGCAGTCAATTATACATGTCATCGCAGGCATTAAAGCCAATCCGCAGCGCTACGACCTGCAATTACTCGAAGTCAGACTCCTCCTCCTTTCCAAACGACACCAGGAAGCGCTGAAAGCCGCTGAAAAACTGCGAGCGGAACTTGCCCGGAGTTCCCAAAGCTCTGCCGACGCTCTTCTCGTCCGCGATGCAGACCGCTTCTATGCCATGGCTCTTGTCGAAACCAATCCATTGGCCGATGGATTGGATTCTTCCATCGCAGCTCACGAAGAACTGCTGCAGAAGCATCCGCGAGACTTACTGCTGACAAAAAGCTTGATCGGCCTGCTGGACAAGAAGGCCACTAAATTAGGGGGAGCCCCCGGGAAAGCGGTTCTCGATCGAGCCCACAAATTAGTGGACGAACTGCTGTCCGCCGAAGACCTCGAAAAGATCAAAACGACTGACGGAGAGAAATTAAAAGAGGTCAAGAAAGAACTTCAGGCGATTGAGAAACAAAATCGCGATACAACCACACCGCCACAGGTTGTGCAAGAGCAGCGCAAGCCCTGGGTAATCTGTGAAGACGAGATTCGCAATCGGCAAGATGCCCTCTTGTACAAACTGGAATATCAGGAAGAAGAACTTGAGAAAGCGAAATTTGATTCTGCCCAACAGAAGTTCAAGGCCATCGCGGAATTTGTGAACTCAACTGACGGGGAAATTCAGGATCTTTTGGCGTCCGATCCGGAAAATCCGAGGATTGTTGCTCAAGTGGCCAGTCTCTACCTTCGAACCGGTCGGCAACAAAAGGCCATCGACCTGGCCGAAGGTTTACTCAAATCTGCTCCAGAAGATCCGTCCATTTACTTACCTGTGGCTGCAATCCTGATGGAAGGCGGGCAGGCTCGCAAAGCCATCCGGTCGCTGATCGAAGGATTGGAACGAGTGGGTCCGGACGATTTCGAGTTGAATCGCATGCTGTTGCAGGCGTATCTCCAGGAATCAGATCGCAGTGGCGCGGAAGCCATTCGGAAGCGAATCGAACCACTGTTCCGTAAAATCCGTCCACTGCTCGATGCTCCTCAGGTGGCACTATTGTCCGACGAGTTGCAACTCGCCGACGCCCAGATCGCGGGGTTGGAAGGCGACCACATCAAGGAGCAGACGAGCCTGCAGACGCTGTTTGTGACCGCCAAAGGTCGCAACGCAACGACAAAGGAACAAATGCGGCGAGGCCGATTACTCGCCCGCGCCTATCATCGCGATAAGCAATACACGCAGGCAGCTGAAACCTACGGCAAATTGAGTCAACTCGATCCCACGGCTCTGGACTGGTACCTCGCGGCTGCCAGCGAATACCTTTCAGGCGATGAACCTGACGTTGACCGAGCCATCAGTCGACTGCGCGACGCGAGTGCCATCGTACCGGATGCGTCTTCCGCCTGGGTGGCTATTGCCGAAGACCTTCGCAGACGCGCCGTGCAGGTCAAGGACCTGAAAAAGGTCGATTGGACCACGTTTGACAAAGTTCTGGAGCAAGGCCGCAAACAACTTCCGAATTCTGCGCCGCTGGCGCTGTATGCGGCCGAGGCGGCGATGATTCGCGGCCAGGCCAATGAGGCTAAACGAATCCTCAAGGGACTGGGATCGCGGGAATTTGATCCTTTCACATCCGGACAATTGGCTGTTTTATGGCATAAACTCGATCAACCTCAGGAAGCCGACGCGGTCATTGACCGCCTGGACGAACTCGAAAAAACACCCGAAAACGCCCGGGTAAACCGCACGATCGCACTCGCCAAGGCCAACCTGCTTGCCGTCCGCGGGGAAACCGGAAAGGCAGTTGCAATCCTGCTGCCGCACGCGGAGCAGGCCGACCCCACCATCCGCAATGAGATCATCAAGCGCGTGATCGAAATTGAACTTGAAGGCGGGGCCATCACCTCGGCCCGGAGCCGTTTGGAAGATCTTGTCCAATCACAGTCCAGCAGACTGTGGGGTAACGACAAGCTCGCGGATCTGGCAATCGTCAGCCGGGACCTCGCTCAACTCGAAAAGTGTGAGAAGGCCTTCAACGAGATCGAAGGAGACGAAGGGCTTCTGTATCTTTACTGTCGTGCCGTCCGCGTCCTTGAGTCCAGCTCTGATGATTCCAAGGGTGCCGTTACCGAAACTCGCGAGCTGCTGGCCGCCATGAAAAACACGTTGCCAGATTCTTCTTTCGCCTCGATCGTGGAAGGACTGCTGGCCGAACACACCGGACGAACGACAACCGACAAGTCAGAAAAATTAAAGTCCTACGACCTGGCGATTTCACATTTTCAGAAATCGATTCAGGCCGGAGATCGACACCTCACACCGCTGCAACACCTGGTCACTCTGCTGGGGGAACAAAATCGAATCGCCGAAGCGCTGGCCTATGTGAAATTGCGACCTGAAGGCCTGTGGCTCGTCGGCGATCTCTGTCAACAAGAAATCGTTGGCCGGTTAAATACTGGCCGCAATGAAGAAGCGATTCGCCTGGCACGCGCAGGGGCTGAGCTGCGGTCGACCGATCCGCAGTCGCTGTTGCTGCTGGCCCAATCGCTGTCCCAGGTGGATGCGAAAAACAAAGAAGCCGAATCGCTGTTCCGAAAAGCCACCCGGCTGGCTCCGACTGCCCTTAAGCCCTGGTTTGAGCTGCTGCGTTTTTACGCTCGACAAAAGCGGATGGCAGAAGCCCGCGAAACGCTCGACAGTTTAATTGCGCATGTCAAGCTCACGCCGCCTGAACGCGAATTCTATCTGGGCCTTGGAACTGAAGCCATGGGCGAACGAGATCAAGCCGAACGCCACTTCCTCAAAGCGCTGGAAGACAAAAAGACAGACCCACGCTACCTGATGGAACTGGCAAGGTTTTATGCGTCGACGAACCTGGAAAAAACCTTTGAGTATTGGGTACAAGCGCTCCGTGTCGACCCCAAAATCATCGAACCGCGCCGTCAATTGGCCGTGCTTTGTGGCACGATCAGCCCGAATGATCGTAATCCGGGGCCGGCCATTGAATTGCTGGGAACCGGTGCCGCGGCCACCGCGGGCGACCAACAGAGATTTGACGCCGCCTATCGGATCACGAAGGGCGGAGTTGAAAACTGGAAAAATGCCGCACAGTCGCTCACGCAAGTGATCGACAGTTCGAAA
>JAFEBR010000853.1 GCA_018242565.1 Planctomycetota bacterium
ACGTCGGTGGCGAAGTCGATGAACCCGTAAGCCAGTCCATTCACGAGTGATAGAATGCCCAGCACGATCGACAGCGCCGAGGCTTCGGCGGCGTCGAGTTGTGACAGGGGTGTCGCCGACATGCCGATCTGGGTCCCTTGAATCTGAGGCCAGACGATGCCGCGACTGGTGATTCTCTGTACCTGGGCCGAGGTGAACGGAGGGCTGGCCTGGTCGCCTCCCCAGATCAGCTTGTAGATCAAGGTGGCGGGAATCGCCATGATCAGGCAGAACAGGTCGAGGAGTGTCAGGGGATGATCAGAAATCTGCTGATACAACCAGGAGATGACGGGGATGTGGAGCGGATAATTGAGCAGATCCTGGAAGCCCGCCAATCCGGCACCCGCAATCTTCAGGAGTGCCAGCAGCACATCTTCGATGATCTTAATGACGATCTCGACGAGTTCCTTCATCATGGCCAGGAAGTCGTTGAGCGCCGTGGAAAACAGATCTCGCGGATGCTTCAGCGACTTGAGATTCGCCTGCAGTTGCGCGCGGGCCTGGCTGTAGGGACTGCCCTGTTCATTCGATTTCAATAACGAGGTGACCAGCGTGAAGAAGTCGTCCAGCGCGCCCGCGTCGAGCGCCGCGCAGGCGGCCCCGCCCCCCGAGGGGGTGACGCGGCCTCCCTGGTGAATGTGCGTCTCGCTTTTCGTGCGCGCATAACTGCTCTTCACCTGATGCGCCTGAAAGGTATTCTGCGTACCGGTTGGTTGCAGGCCCTGGCTGCCGACCTTGGGGTCGACCGGCGTCTGCGCCACGGTGCCATTAAAGGTCGTCGTTCCGAAGGTCTGTTTCGCCCGGCTGAAGACCCCGGTACCGGAATCTTGTTTGTCTCCCACGACCAGTTTGATCAGCGCCTCAAACTGGGCTTCGATCAGGGGTTGAATGTAACTGGGGGAATTCGGATCGAGGTTGTTGACGAGATTGCCCAGCACCTCGTTGAGATAGTATTCCATGACCCGCTTGGTGTTCAGAATATCTCCCCAGTCGAAGAATTCTTTCAGCCAGTCGATGGCCTGTTCAATTTTGGCGCCCAGATACCGGAACGCGCTCGAGACCGCCGAGACGACGTCTTGGATCGTTTTCACGACAAATTTGATGACGGCCGCTCCCAGGCCCTCCAGTGCCACCGTCAGTTTGATGGCGCCCTCCTCGAAATCGACGGCGACATTTTCCAGCGCCAGGATGCCGTTGCGGATGCCATGCCAGATATCCTCGCCAAAATGGGCCAGATCGCGCCAGAAACTGTCCCAGGATCCGGGGTCTGACCAGGGGCCGGTCGCCGGACACGAAGGTGGAATGACCGACAGCACGGTTCCCGGGCTGACCGGCCCAGGCGCGCCGGGTTGAATATTGTGCTTCTGCTGGATTTTGAACGCATCCTGCATCACGGTGGCAGACGCGGCGCAATAAGTCTGGTGCTGCGAGTCCACGAGCGGAGACTGCACGACCGAGGGGACACTTTGCGTGCGTGCTTTGGCGGCAGTCAGGGTCGGCGCGTCGACCTCGGCCAGCTGTTGGTGAATGTTTTGTGGTGGATAGACGGTATAAGGCGCAGCGAAACCAGGCGCCTGCAGTGTCAATTCGGCCGTATGCAGTCCCAGCGCCAAGGTGCTGAATGTGATCTTTCCCATCGCGTTGGTGTTGAAGGGTTGCGAATGGGTCGCATCCAGCAGGTATTGTTTCCCGGAAACCCAAATGGACACCGGTTCCGCCACAGACACCGTCACCAGGACATTCGGTTCCGGATTTCCGGACTCGTTGTAGACGGTGATCTCGGTAACGTATTGCGCCACATAGTAGGGAGTTTCGTGGGCTCCGGTTGGCTGCCGTACCAGCGCCGTCTGCCAACTGCGGCTGACGGTTTCCTGTGAGCACAGATTAAGAAACGAGTCGGCGTCGAGCACGAAGAGTTCACGCGTCCGATTGGTTCCCGGTCCATTGCAGAGCGCGGTGCAATTATTGCCCAGCGGGTGCCAGAACGTCCAACTCCAGGGATTCGGGTCCTGGGGGTTGTTGGTGCTGCCGGTTTGCCGCAGGACCCACAGTTGGTAATTCGAGTCGGTGGCATAAATGCGGGTCATACCGCTGTCGTCGATCAGAGCACCGGCACATGTGACCGCACTCACGGGTGAGGGGATTACCGCCGACTGTCCCGTCAGCGGGACAAAACTGCCGTACCCGACGCAATCATCAGAGCTGGATTCGACATAACTCAAATCGAACACCATTGAGAGGTTGCCGGTGTTATCGAGCACACAGCAGTAGAAGCCGACGGGAGTCTGCAACCAGGGCATCGGCACCAGAGAAGCCAGATTGGAGGGCGCTGCGCCCCCTTGCACAGAACGGGTGACAGACATCATTTGCCCCGGGCAGGGGCCGGAGGCGAGGGGGTTGTCGGCCGATCCCCACTGCACATACAACTGGCCATCCATCACCGCGGCGGTGAACCAGGCCTGTTTGTTGAGAGCATTGATCTGCACACTGGACCCCGCCAGCGTGCCATAGGCGTTAATGGATGGCCCTGAATATTCTTCCGATTCTCGGGTAGCCAGCAGATTGCCATCGGCGAACACCCCGTACAGAATCATCTCGCCATTGTCCTGCTGGTGCGTAATGCCCAGGCTGCTGCTCTGGCCGCCGATCGCGCTGTGCAGGTGCCAGGTCCCCTGCGAACTCGCCTGGGCCCACATCGTCTGTTGGCTTTGGACGAAGAACGTCTGCAGCCCCCGCTGGTCTTTTCCTACGACGACTTCCGAAACTC
>JAFEBR010000854.1 GCA_018242565.1 Planctomycetota bacterium
CTGGTGGCGATGCCCCAGTGCCCAAGTGCCCGGACACAACCAGTCTCGCGGATATGGCGAATCGAGTTGGCAATGACCAGTTGAAGGCGATCCACGAGAACAAAGAGCAATTGGCTCAACAGATCACCGAATGGAAGAGCCTCCACGACCTGATTCACCAGCGACTTCCTCGTTGGAAGCAGTTGGTTTCCCTGCTGGGCTTCGCCGCTGACCTGCCGGTGGCCGCCGAGGTTCAACCCGAAGTAACCGCCATCGAACACGACCGCAAGCTATTAAGCGACCCCGATCCCGTTCCTGGCATGGTCGAAAAACTGACGAGCGCACTGCGGGCAGCGCTCAATGAAGCCCACGCCAAGTTCTCGGCGGACTATGACACCCGCCTGACGGCTTTGACGGAATCACCGACGTGGAAACAGATCACACAGCCGCAGCGTCACGAAATCCTCGGCGCGAATGGCATTCGGTTGATGCCGAAGATTGCCGTGGGAACAACAGAGGAAGTGCTCGATACTCTTCGCCATACAAAATTAAGCGAACTGCGGGCGATTAGCGATGCTTTGCCGACCCGGTTTCACAATGCGGCAACGACGGCGGCGAAGTTACTGGAGCCGAAAGCCCAGCACATTTCGCTGCCGGGCGGCACGATCAAAAACGATGATGACCTGAAGGCATGGCTGACTGATGCCGAGGATTGCATTCGCAAGAAGTTGAAAAACGGTCCGGTGATCCTGTGAGCCACGAAATAGGTGACTGAAAATGCCTGCCATTGATTGCAAACTTCGCTCGCAACTCGACACCGTGTGCCAGGAGGCTCGCGAAAAGGCCGAGGAGGCCGCGCGTTCGGCGCTGGTGAAGCGGGCCGTTGATGTTGCCGAGCCGCACGCTCACTTCAAGCTTGCCGAAAAGATGATGCGGAATCGGTTGCGAGCGCGGGGGCGGCAGGCGGGTGATTTGCGATTGGCGAACAAGACGCAGACCATTGACCAGCTTACTCAGGAATTGGCCTATGAGTATTGGCATCGGATGCTCTTCGCTCGGTTTCTCGCGGAGAATCATTTGCTGATGCACCCGGATGGGGTCGCGGTCAGCTTGGAAGAGTGCGAGGAGTTGGCGGCGGACGAGGGAGCACCGAACGGCTTCATGCTGGCCGCTCGTTATGCCAGCAAGATGTTGCCGCAGGTGTTTCGCACCGATGACGTTCTGCTGGAGATTGAGTTCGCGCCGGAGCATCGCCTAGCATTGGAAAAGCTGCTGGCGAAGCTGCCGCGAGAAACCTTTCTGGCGGATGACAGTCTGGGTTGGGTCTATCAGTTCTGGCAGACCGCTCGGAAGAAGGCGGTCAATGAAAGCGGCAACAAGATTGATAGCCGTACGATCTCCTCGGTGACGCAGCTTTTCACCGAGGACTACATGGTCCAGTTCCTGTTGCACAACACGCTCGGTGCTTGGTGGTGTGCGAAGGAAGGAATCACCGGTCAGGGGGCCGGCAACGGCTCTGACAAGTGTCCCGTCGCGCTGGAATACTTGCGATGGCGAGACGATGGGAGTCTGGCGGCGGGCAAGTTTGATGGTTGGCCGAAGACGCTTAAGGAGTTCACGCTGCTCGACCCCTGCTGCGGCAGTGGGCATTTTCTCGTGGCCGCATTCAATCTGCTCGTACCGTTGCGGATGCACGACGAAGGACTGTCGGCTCGCGAGGCATGCGATGCTGTGTTGCGCGAAAACCTCTATGGCTTGGAGCTTGATCCGCGTTGCACGCAGATAGCCGCGTTCGCTTTGGCCGTTGCGGCGTGGAAGTATCCGGGCGAAGACGGTCAACCGTTGGGTTATCGTGACGACCTTCCGGCGTTGAACATAGCTTGTGCGGGGATTGGGCCGCAGGCATCAGAAGAAGAATGGTTGAAGTTGGCCGAGCAATCGGGGGTGAAGATGAATGTCCTGTCGCGAGAGCCGATCATGAACGGGTTGCGGAATCTGCACGCACTCTTTTCTAACGCTCCGACGCTCGGCTCGTTGATTGATCCGAATCAATTGTCGGCTGACCTGATCACCGCCGATTACGAGACACTGAAGCCCTACCTGTCCGCCGCGCTCAAGGCCGAGCAATCTGACGACGATGCGCATGAACGAGCGGTCGCAGCGGCGGGCATGGTCAAGGCGGCGGAATTGCTCGCCGGGGAATACACCTTGGTTATCACCAATGTCCCGTATCTTGGCCGTGGCAAGCAGGACGATGTGCTTCGAGATCATTTGGACGAACATTTTCCTAATAGTCGAGCCGATCTCGCCACCAGCTTCGTAGAACGAAGCCTGGAGTTCTGCGCGAAACACGGAACAACCGCATTGGTGACGCCGCAGAACTGGCTGTATCTAAAGGGTTATCGTGATCTTCGCGAGCCGCTTCTTAAGGAGCGGACCTGGAATCTCGTTGCCCGGCTTGGAACGAAGGGGTTCCAAACGCCAATGTGGGATTTCAACATTCAACTCGGCGTGATCTCGGCGACACGCCCGTCCGACACGACGACGATGGCCGGTATTGACGTGTCCTCAGCCAAACAGCCTGCCGAGAAAGCCGCACTTTTAAGCAGCGAGCAAACAGCCGCAATTGCGGTCGTTTCCCAATCAGACCAACTTGAGAATCCCGATTGTGCAATTGCATTCAAAGAGACAAGTTCATCTGAACTGTTGAATCAGTTTTGCGATTCGTTCCAAGGGTTGTGTACGAGCGATGACCCTCAATTCATTTTCGAGTTTTGGGAATTGAGTCATGTCACTGCGGCTTGGAAATGGCTTCAGTCGTCTGCATCGTCATCCGGATTGGTCGGCGGGTCATCGTCTGTCTTGTATTGGGAGAACGGAGAGGGGCGATATTACCGCCATGCGATGGCCTTAAAAGCTGAGAAGAGACTCGGAGGTTGGAAATCGGGGCAGTCAGCCTGGGGACGAATTGGGATCGCGATCAACGTTACTCAGAATTTCTTCGTGACCACCTACTCCAGGGAGTGGTTCGACAACACGATTGCCGCTGTCATACCGACAAAGGACGAATTTCTCGCGCCGATCTTTGCGTTCGTTTCGTCATCCGAATATCGCGACGCGCTTCGTGAGCAAGACCAGTCATTGAGTATCACTGAGCACACTTTGCTCAAAGTCCCATTCGACCTCGCGTACTGGCAGCAGATGGCAGCGGAAAAATATCCGAAGGGATTGCCGGACCCCGAGAGCGATGATCCGACCCAGTGGCTGTTTCACGGGCGGCCGGAGTCGTCCACTGCACCGCTGCAAATCGCCGTCGCTCGGCTCTTGGGCTACCGTTGGCCAGCGGAACTAGATCAGAAGATTCGACTAAGCCAACGGGCGCGAGACCTCGTCCAACGCTGCGAAGAACTGCTCCAGCTGGCCGACCGCGATGGATTAGTGCCTCTGCCGTCCGTTCGCGGGGAATCACCTGCGGCCGAAAGGCTGATGGATGTACTTCAGGCCGCTTACGGCTCGAAGTGGTCGACCTCTGTGTTGCATGCACTGCTCACCGAAGCAGGTTGCCAGTCGGGCAAGACGCTCGATGACTGGCTCCGAGATGCGTTTTTCGAACAGCATTGCAAACTGTTCGGAAATCGGCCGTTCATTTGGCACATTTGGGACGGACGCAAAGACGGCTTTGCCTGTCTGGTCAACTACCATCAATTCAACCACAAAGCGCTAGAGAACCTGACTTATTCGTATCTGCAAGATTGGATCAAGGTTCAAGCCGATCAAGCCAAGACCGGCAAGACGGGAGCAGACCTGCGACTCGCCGCCGCCCAAGCGTTACAGGACAAGCTGAAACTGATTCTCGCTGGTGAGCCGCCTTACGACATCTTCGTGCGCTGGAAGCCGCTCCACGAACAATCAATCGGATGGAACCCGGACCTCAACGATGGCGTGCGCCAGAATATTCGCCCCTTCATCGAGGCTGGCATACTCAGGAAGGAACCAAAGTCGCTGTTGAAAAATAAAGACCGGGGCAAGGAACCGCAGCGAGAGAAAGCCGATTTCCCCTGGTTCTGGTCCGGCAACACGTTCGTCGGCGACCGCGTCAACTACATTCACCTGACCAATGCCGAGAAACACGCCGCTCGTTCTCGCAAGAAGGGGGTGAAGTGATGGCCGTCGTAAGCTCCTACCCTGTGATCGAAGTCGATTGCACGATGGTTCACGCAACATCGAACAGGCAGGCAATGCCGAATACTCAGTTTGGCAGTGAGGACTTCTCATGATCAATTCAGTCCACATCCAGAACTTCAAGAATCTTCGGGATCAGACGATTTGTCTCGAACGGTTCACCGTTTTCGTCGGCGCTAACGGAAGTGGGAAGACC
>JAFEBR010000855.1 GCA_018242565.1 Planctomycetota bacterium
CTGAGATCACGACACACATCGAATTCGACGCATTTGATCCGCCTGCATCGCCAAAGTCCGGGGCATCCTGGAATTGCGAACCGGCCAAGCTGCCTGCCTGGCTGGTAATGTTTGAGAATTGGAAGGTCTGGTTCAGGCTGCCGATCGCAGCTCCCACATCTGCCAGTTCGGTGACAATGGCGTCTCGCAGGCTGGCGAGTCCCACGATCGATCCCAGCACCACAATGGTGGCGACCAGAATCAGTTCCGCTGAAATGATGGCCCCTGCTTCGTCGTTCCACAGCTTCTTCAACATGATGTTCAATCTCCGGTTCGTAAAAGGGTTGTCTATGCTGCCTGCCACTTCTCGGCGAGAGGGGCATTTGTCTCCTGCCCGATCACAAGGCAGGCTCCGTGCCGATTCCGTCCACGAAGAATGTTTTTGAATGACGAAAGTCTCCTGATCCCGGGATTTGTTCCGGTTACTCCGGATCTGCGCAATCGCCGACCCGATTCGTCGTTCTCAGGCCGCGTGATACCGTACAAATCGGGAATATTCGCCAGATTGTGCAACCGGCCCGGGCGCAGGTGCCGAGGGACCCCGGTGGTCTTCGGTCGAGAAAAGACAACGTGGACCCGCAACGCGTTGCCTTTTGGCAACATGGCGCCGGTAAGATCCAGGAAGCTGGATCAACGAGCGCCCGCTGGCATACCGCACATCAAGAAGGCGAGGTCACGAGAGGCGCGGAAAGTGTGTTATCCGGAATTCGATCTGGCCCTGCTGTCACCTCCGGCGCAGGCAGGAACGGCTTATTCGGTTTTCTGCGAATCGCCCACGACGGCTGGCGGAGTCTTGCCTCGCCAAAGCGCCAATGCGCGGCCGGCATGTGTCAAGTAGGTATAGCGATCCAGAATCTGACGGGGTGATTGTTCATCAATGGTGCGGACGAGCCATTGGCAGGCGCGCAGCAAAACACCTTGCGGCGGATGGCATTCCTGAGGCGCGATCGCCCACCACTCCAGTGCATGTCCCGTGGCGAGAATGCGATCGGCCACGATGTCGCCACTCGAATCGGCCGTTTCCACAGGCTTGCCGGCCTGGCGGGCCCAGTCTTCCCCCCAGTAACCCTCGGCATTTTGTGTCCAGACCAGCATCTCGGTCGCCTGTTTCAGCCAGTCCAGGCACGCCTGGCGGACGTCTCGGGAGAGCAGGCTTTGTTGTTCATCAATCCGCAGAATCGCCGCGACGGTATAGAGGCGGTGGTTTCCGAAACAGACCCCCCGTGGCAATCGCTCGCGCATCATTCTTCGAACCAGAAAGTCGAACGAAAGTTTTTGGCCTTCTGTCGAGGTCCATTCGGAAGTGGGTTCCAGGACCAGGGCGTAAGTCAATGCCGACCACTCATATTCGACCTGGTTGGCGCTGAAATCCCGGAGCGATTGTTCCACCATGGCACGAAACGGCACAACACCGCTGGATGTGTAAACGGGGGCCGACAACGGCAGGCCGATTTCCGTCAGACAGCAGACCGTGTGATCAACGTGCGAACTGGATAACGGGCCATCTTGTACCCGTACCCGAACTCCACCGCGTGTCGGGACCAGCAGCGATTTCTGATCGGCCCCGAAAAAGGCATGAAACTGCCGGTCGTCCGTCAACAGTTTGATCATTTCGAACCCTGACAGAAACCCGGCATCGGCAAAACTCGCTTTGCCGGTCCAGAAACGCAAGGCGTGATCGATGTGATTGATTTTTGATCCTGGCCCTTCATTCCGTGGGCGGAGACGATCGAGAACACGTCGCAATTGTTCGTCACTGATCAATGACGGGTTGTCGTAATAGACTCCTACCGAGAGCGGTTCATTTCGCAGCGGGGGCAGCCCGCGTGAAGTGCTCGCCGAGTGCCCGCTGGTGACGAGCCAGATCGACAGTCCGATAAAAACCACAACCTGAAGTGCCAGTCCCAGGCTTTTTCGCGGGCTGCCTGTGTCAGATTCAGAGGTCATAAGCTGGTGACTCATGATGCTCCCGCAGTGGGAGTTGCCGGGCCTGCTGGAGCCGACTTGGCAGAGGCTTTGGGGGTTGTGTTCAGTCGCCTGGTAAAGATGGCTCCGATTTCGTCTTCATAAACGAGCTTCCATCCCGCCTCGCGACGCAGCACGCGGTTTAATTCCGGCATCCGGGCCAGGCTGACGATGGCGGTGTCGGCGGTGTACCTCCCCAGGGCGTTTTGCCAGCCCGACTGGCCTCGCGAGATCAAGAGGTAGTCCTCCCAGACTCGTCGGGGCAAGTGCTCAACCCGCCCGGTCGCAAAGAGCTGGCAATCGGTAGTAAGTCCCTGGCCGGCCATCCAGTCGCCCCAGTCATGCGGCTGAAAAACCTGTCCTTGAGGCGGATGTTCGCGGAGATATTTCAACACGTTGAGCGGGGCCTCTTTACCAAACTCCTGAACCGCGGAGCGAGGTTGCCCTCCCAGGAGGCGGTGTCCCGTTGGTGTGAACGCGAATCCGCACCACACCAGCAAGAGGGCCAAATAGCTGAAACGAAATGATGGTGTCGAAGATGTTGGTGCTGCCGATTCCGCCACGAGTTTGTTCGAGGCTCGATACAGTGACTGGCAGGCAGCCAGCAGTTCGCCCAATTGTGGCGCCAGAACGATGCCCCACGTCACAAAGAAGTAGCCGACCCAATACATCGATTTGAGCGTCAGCAGGCCGAAACCGGTCAGGGCCAGAATCTCACCCCAGGCCAGCGGGCGCTGGCTGCGACGTAATGCGGTCAGCCCGAGTGCCCAGGCCAGGACGACTTCATAACTGGCTCCACTCCCGAAACTGAAAGGGTGACGACTGACCAGATCGTGCACGTTGGGATTTCGCAGAGTCCTGATAGCCACCCAGATCAATTGCATACCGTAGGGGTTCAGGGTGACGGCCAGCCATCCAAGTTGAAACAATCCGCAGGCCCGGCTGGGCGAGATGGAATCGTTCGCCGCTGGCGCAGGCCGTGAAAGTAACCAGGTCAGGGCGGCCCCGACGGCCACACTGAGGAGCAGTGCCAGGCCACAAACGAAAGACAGGTCAGCGTTGGCCCAGATCGCCAGCAGTAAAGGGACCGCGGCCCAGAATTTCCACGACTTTGCTGGCGGGGGGCACTGACGATGCGTTTCGAGCAGCCACCACAGGGAGGTAAAGGCACACAACCCCAGAGACTCAACCCTGAGCGACAGGAATTGCGAATGATTGAGCACCAGAACGGCCGTGGTGATCAACAGGCTTTGCCAGGTGCTGGCCGTTCTCCGGTAAGTAATCCGCCACAAGAGCAGTCCCGTCGCCAGAACGGTGATGGAAATGAACAGCGAAATGAATTCAGCGCCGGCCCGCCGCATCACCAGCGCCAGGCTCGTCTGGACGAGCCAATTCGGAGCCGTGAACGGCATCCCCTCGGCCAGGATCAGGAAGGGGTCGGCGGCAGGCAATTCGTGATGATCGAGGATCCAACCTCCCAGAGCGACATCTCCCCAAACTTCGTGACCTGCCAGCGGAATGTAATTGAGCAGGACAAACAAGGCTGTCACCAGCGCGACAACGACGAACTGTCGACCGCTCAACGCCCAGCGCGGGTCCAGTTTGGGGGCCAGAACGGTCTCGAGTTCCGAGACGGGTTCGTGGACTTCATCCTCGTTCATCCGTGAATCTCCCCGCCAGAGGCAGGCTCCAGCGGATTCCGTGTCGAATATTCGGCCTCAGGTCGATCGGCGCAGTTTATAGCAGTTTTTTGCAAAACGCGGGAAGACCGGCACCGAGGCGGTTTGATTTGACACCCGAAATCAGGTGCGATCACTGCAAGCAAAAATCGTGATGGATCGAATTTTTCCGAATTTATCGCTGAATTGACGCATGAATCGAAGTTTTTCGCAGCAATCTGAATCGCGTCGACACCGCAGTTTGGGAGGGAACACCCGATTGGGGCGTTGTCGATAGGTATATGGGGTGTATGGAATAAA
>JAFEBR010000856.1 GCA_018242565.1 Planctomycetota bacterium
CGGGATGATTATTTCGCGCTAAATAAAGTCATGGGGCCGGGCCGTCGTCGCGATTGATACCCTAGCTCGCTGTCGGTCGGTATTGCGAAATTACCTACAATTTCGCCCGATCATGATCCGCGAGTCCGGGGACAACGAGCGCCAGGTTGGAGTATAAAGCGTGTGTCCAAAGAGAACGTCTCAGCGGACTTCGTTGCGGCTGGTTTGGGGCTATGTGTCGGCGTGCCATTTTGGCGGTAAAAGAAAGCGCCCGGCAGGAACGCTGTGCGGAAGACGTTCGTCATGCGGTTGTCGGGCGGCTTTGGTCGTCTGTCGAGAACTGAAGTGGACGACTACGGAATCGGGGATGAGTTAATCACAAAATTTAACGTCTGCGACCATACCCAGGCCCCGACCGAATCGGTTGCCTGGAATATGAAAAAGAATCTGCAGGTCGAACTGGTGGTCCCCGAGAACACGCCCGTAGTGGGATTCAGCTATAAGCCGGTAGGAAGTACTCCGCCGTAGAGCGTGTACTGCACGGGGGCTGTGCCACCCACAGACTGAATCGTCGTTGAATAGAAAACGTCCTTCGTCGGGTTCGGTAACGACGTCGTAGTAATCACAAGAGCGTCATTAATCACTACGCTGTACGGTTTCGAATCGGTCGCCCCCAGTGAATCGGTGGCGACAATGGTGAAATTGAATGTGCCGACCAAGGTTGGGCGGCCCGTGATCTGGCCCGTCGAGCCGTCGAGCGTCAGCCCATCGGGCAGACGGCCGGCACCGAGGCTGAACGTAATCGATCCCGTCCCACCGGTTGTCGCAACCGTCTGCGAGTAGGCGATATAGTTGTTTAAGGTTCCGTCCGACAGCGACGTTGTGGTGATCGTCACGAGCGGATTGATTGTGACCGCATAATCGTGGGTATCGGCCGACCCCGCGGCATCTGTGGCCCGAATCGTGAAGTGGGACACACCCGCCAGATTGGGTGTGCCCGAGATCACGCCCGTCGAGGGATTGAGGTTAAGCCCCGACGGCAGAGTACCGGTCGAGACAGTGAAGGTGATCGCCGGCGTTCCGCCGGAAGTCGCGATGGGCTGGTTGAAACCGGCGAGGTTTTGTGTCCAGTCCACGAGCGATGTCGTCGTAATCTGAAGCGGGGCGTTGATATGGACCGTGTATTGTTGTGCGTCGGATGGGCCATTGGCGTCGATAACCAGCACGGTGAAGTGGGCTGTTTGAACATTGGTTGGCGTTCCCGAGATCAGGCCAGTTGTCGGATTGATGCTGAATCCAACGGGCAGCGCGCCTGCGGAAACCGAAAAGGTGAGCGGTCCGATGCCGCCATCGGTGTGGATGATTTGGCTGTACCCGGTCTGATTTTGCGTCCAATCGGGTAGACTGGCGGTGGTGATTTCGATCCCAGCTCGCGTGCACCAGATGTAATTGGGCGAACATCCGTTAAAATGTGCCCCGAGGACCGACGTCTGAACGTTTGCCGCGAGGAATGTCGCGGCTGAAGCGAAGTACACCTGCGATGCCGGGTCATGAGTTGCGACGTTGATGTTGCCGCCACCACCACGCTGCAGCACGCCGAGGTAGTTGAACGAGGCAGGGCGGAGAAATGTTGTACTTCCCGGCAAACTCGTGTCGCGCTCGACATTGATTGTATTGCCGGATGTGCACATGTTGGCGCAAAAAGCCTGATGGAAGGTTGAGTCATCGACGTTCAGGGTATCGCCCCCCTGGAGTCCGCCATCCAGATTGAAACAACTGTTGAAGGTCGATTTTTGAATTGTCACGGTATCGGGTCCAGCTCCGGTCATGATGTTGGTCAACATGCCGACCTTGATTTGCGACAGGAGCAACTGATCGGCTCCGTCGTTCGTGCAGACGAATAGCGATGCGCCAATCGCAGCATTGGTGGCCCGAATCGTATCGGGGCCTTTTCCAAGCACGTTCACGGTCAAATTGCCGCGGATCGTGAGGCCGGAACCGTTGATCGAGATGTCCGTACTGCCACTCCCGGTGCCGCCGTCATTCATCGTAATGTTGATGTCACTGCTGAGCTGCGACACGAGGAAGTGAGCCGCAGTCGTGAGGCCATTCACGCGCGTTCCGGCCCCGGGAGTCACCGTGAACAGGGCCGGATTCCGCGTGTCCTGAGCGACCTGCAGCGACCGGCTCCCGGCGCTGTAATCTGTGAGGTACAGAGAGCCTCCGAGAAGTTGAGCGGTGACGTTAGACGAAAGCAACGCTCGAGTTTCAAACGTCTCTACGCAGGCTGCTGCGAAATATGGCTGCGGTTGTCTGCGATGAATTCGGCGACGATGAACCGCGAGGTTCAAGCGACGAATGAAATCCGGCCACAAATTGGTGAACATGATCTATTCCCATTGAAGTGAGCTGGAGACAGAATTCGATTGAGATTCTCAACACAATTCTTTGGAAGGTCGCCTTGTACTCTGGATCACAGGCCGACCGCGGCGGGAAGACTCTTCCTTGGGTCGCTCCAGTCAAAAAAAAACGCTCTGACCAAGGTCGAACAGACCTCGGCAGAGCGTACATCGCATGGGACGCGAGCCGGCCATTGGCTCTGCGTCATCTATTAATATACTACGCTCGTCGCGCTGTAGCGTCAATCATTTTCGGATGATTATGGCCAGTTCTCCCAAAGTCACCGATTGGATCAATGTTGTCTACGTTCGTCAGGGACTTACGGAAGTATCGCTTAAACAGAAACGGATGTGCGGTGAATCGACCGTCGAGCGAGTGGGATTGTGAATCGCAGCCGATTTTCGTTGCGGTCGGCTCTTGGGCATGTTGTGCGGCGACGTGAGCGGATGATTGAGGCGGGTGGCGTCGAACGGCGGCGGATTACATGTCAGTCGGCGGACCGTTTGGAATTGCGGCCGCGAAGCGGTCTGGATCGGGTCGCCGCATGCGGCGCCGTGCCGGGTCGGCCGTAAGGGCGAGTTCCGGAATGGGTGATTGACAGGGGTCGGTGGGCCGGTCGAGTCGGCGAGACATGGAGATTTCAGGCGGCACGCAAAGTGTGGGGCGCGGCGATAGTGGGGCGGATCGGCGGGAAAAAGTGCGGTGTCCCCAAACTCCCAAACTCGCCCTCTGGAACGCGGTTGAGTAGCCGGGCTCGTTTTTGGGGGCCGGGCCTGAAGCCGTGTTTGCGGGAAGCGGGCCAGGCCATAAGGCGCGGGCAGGGGCTCCGCGAACCGACGGCGGACGGCGCGAACGCAGGGTTAATGGGCGTCGTGGGATTCAGGGAGGAGCGGGCCAGTTAGATGCCTCGGAGGCGAAACCGCTTGGCGGGAGAGGTTTTCGGGGGCAATTTTCGGCGAGGGTTGCAGAAATCTGTCGCAATGAATGAGACGAGTAGACATTGAGCGCGCGACGTGGTAGGGTTGATTCTAGAGCCTGCCGTTCCTGTGTTGTTTTGCTGGCCCGGAGCAATACGGTTGAGCGGCAGGCTTTTTTTGCGTCATGGCTCGCTCGAACGGGCTTTAAGGCGATGCGTGGGCCGGCATGCGGCGGGGCGGTGCCGAAATGCTGTGGGACGAGCTGAGGCAGTTCGGACCAGAGCGAAATTGGCGCGCCTATGACGTGCCCGGGGCGCGAGTGATTCGTTTCGAGGCCTTGTTGAGCCGCGGCGAACTGGGGGCGAGTTATTTCGCGTTTGATGGGTCGGATTTCGGGGCGAGCGCTGGCGGATCGAGATCGTCAATGGCGTCGTGAGGGCGCATGCCGGCAAACCATCGAATTGAGACAGTGTCGGCGACGTGTCCCGGTCTGGCAAGCGCCAAGAGGGGCATGAGAGAAACAGCCGGATTCTGCGGAAGATCTCGGTAATGGGGTGGGTGCGTGTCGCGACGAGGAAGTCGAGTTCTTTCGCGGCGTGTTGGATGCCGTGAAATCTCCACCGGATGGCGTTTTCTGGCGCCAGCGATGAACCCCATTTATAACCAACTTCGCTCAGCAGATGCGCAGCAAGCGCTTACGGAGAAGGGGTGGGGCTGAGGAATCCCCCAGGCGAGTAAGGGGCTCGCACTGGGGGGCGCGTGTCGAATGTTCAGAGCGCCAGAACACTTAGGGACGGGATGGACTTAGGATTTGAGGCGCTTGTATCCCCAGGCCGATCCAAACAGGCTGAACAGGACGAGCGATCCCAGCATCATCGATGGTTCCGGCACAGTAATATTAGCCGACATGCTGACGCCGTCGAGCAGGGCGAACGGCGGGACCGGCGGGCCGCCGGTGGCGTAGAAGGACAAGACTTCGGTCGAGGCTGTCGCCGTGTAGGTGAACGTTTCATGCATCCAGCCAGAAAAGCCATGGGACGGGATCGTGGCACTGCTGGTGGTGTATGTTTCTGATCCAAGCGAAACTTGCCAGGCGCTGGAGTTGTCGCCATCGAAGCCGTACTGCTGGGCGGCGGCCCAGTCAAAACTGACGGTGTATTGTGCGCCGATGGTCAGACCAGTGATGGTCTGTTGCAATGCGGCGTTCTGGTAGGCGCTGTCTTGAGCGATGAACGCGCCCCCAGTGGGACTGCCGGTGAACCCGTTGTTGGACCCGTTATCGGGGCCCCACAGCGAGAGCGAGCCGTACTGGCCGTTAGCACCGGCCATGGCACTCGAGGCGGACGTATACAGGAATGTGTAGCTGCTCGATGCCCCGGGATCGATGTACCACCCGGTGGCGCTGGTGTTGTAGTCGATTTGGCCGTCGCCGCCGTTGGACTCGAAGTCCCCGTTGGTGATCAGATCGGCGCGCGTAGTGGCGACGGGTGCCGCCAGGGCCAAGGTGATCGCGGCGAATGCGATCGCCAAGGAGTGTTTCCACGACAACAAATACATAGATGTCTCTCCTGTGAAGAAAGGAAGGGCATGAATCGCAAAAGGAATAGATCCAAATCGCCCGCGATTCTGATGGCGGATTGGAACGGTTTGGAGCGAATGTGAGAGAGAGCACTGATCGCACCGGCAGCCCTGCGAATGCAACCCGGTCAAGGACTCCGAACGTAGGGGTTACCCTTAGGAATTTCAAGTGACTCATGACTAATACAGGTCATTTTTTTGTAATTGTATGCACATTGATTAAAGTCGATTGCGGGGGCATTAGTTGTGAGACACCTGTGGGCGGAATGCTTTGAACGCAAATCGCGCAAATTGGCCACGGAGTGGTCAAAATCTCGGTGGGAGCAGCCTGGAGTCGCAGCGGGTCAGAATGCGGCTGAATGCATGTCAGCCGACGGAACGATAAAACAAAAGTCGGTGGCGAAGCGTGTCGGGCGGGGCCGCCGCAGGCGGCGGCTTGGTGTCGCGGTCACAAGGGCGGCGAAGCGGAACAGGTGGGGGACACAGGGCGCCGCGCTGGCGGCGCCGGTGCTGATTGAGTGACGTTGGCGAGCCCGCGACCGACTTGCCGGTTCGCGAGAGGCAGGGGCGGGGGAAGCAGGATGCCCCACGGGCCCCCGCGAAGCAGTGGGGCGGTGGGGGGCGGCAGCGGGACGAAGTGCTGTGTCCCCAAACATGGCGAGATCGAACTCAACCACAGCCGACCGCATGCCTGGCGCTGACAAGTTGGAAACTTGTCCCTCGAGTCGCATTTCGCGGGGAGCACACTGGTGACCACGCCAAGGGAAAGATAAGAGAACCGCGGATGACGCGGATGTCGCGGTTGTTTTTAAATCAAAGCCCGGCAGCCGCGCGAAGCAGGCCGTGTCGCGGGTAAGGAATTGCGGGTACAAACTGGGGGGAGAGTCGATGGTGTTCCCCGTTGTCGCTGCGCGATCCCGACGCGTGCCGGGCGTTGGGGCCACCCACGGAATAGGTTCGGGACTGCCGGTAGTGCCCGCGTTTTGCGCAAACACGGCTACGAGGTAGCCGCACTCGAGGAGAGTACGGAAGTGCTTTGTCCGCGTCTTCCATTGTCTGCCACCCACAACGAACTATTCGCTGTCTGCAGGGATTGCGATGGGGGCGTAGCTTTGGGGAAAGACTTGGGGGCTGTCTTCCAGCACGAGCAGCAGTCGATCGACGGGCGGATGATCGATGACCTGGGTTTTGCCTGTCGTGGGCCAGCGGATTTCAATGCGTTCAATCGTGGTCGCTGATCCCAGCCCGATCGACTGTTCGAGGGGATTGGCGCCGAAGGAACTGCCAGTGGAGACGTGGCGATGAATCTGCCGGGGGGTGTCGCCACCCAGGTAGACGGCGATGCGGGCCCCCAGAGCCGCGCGGTTGGAATCGCGGCCGATCAGCTTGAGGGTGATCCAATGATTCGCATGCCCGGGATTCTGGAACAGGATGTTGTGGTAGCGGTCGCCATTGATGGCGCCCCCCATCTGCACGAACAGGTCGATATTGCCATCGCGGTCCCAGTCGCCACAGGCCACGCTGTGCCCCTTCTGCAGATGGCCC
>JAFEBR010000857.1 GCA_018242565.1 Planctomycetota bacterium
GCGGGCTGCTGTCGCTGCTGACGTCGTTGCGGGCCGCGAATCTCGATTTCCTGGTAGCCATTGCACCGCCGCTGGATATTCTGGGGATGCTCAAGAAACGGGGCGGGACCCTCGTGCGGGGTGTGCGGCGCGGCATCGGCTACCAGCGACTCGATCCGCAACTGGCCACCCAGGTGGGGCGTCCGCTGGTCCCGGCTCACTGGCCCCAGATTCTGCCGGGCCATCGTCTGGCACTGCACGCCGCCGTGTATGATCGGTTTGTGCCCCGCCGGAGTATTGAAGAGCTGGCGCGGCTGTGGAATGCACGGCTGACGCTGCATCAGGCCGCGCATTACAACCTGGCACTCTCGACGCGCATTCTGCCCGAAGTCTCGGCAGAGATCTGTGCGTTTGCCGGCGTCGACTGACGCGAGGCGCAGGCGGCCTGTTACAGCAGGCTTTCGAGGTAGTGCCGCAGCTTGCGCAGTTCCATCGAACGGGCGTTGGGTTCGATGAGTTCGGGCAGTACTTCCACCGACAGAGCGAGGTTGTACTTCACCCGTTCCAACTGGCTGGTGATGCGGTTGTAATCGATCTGACCCAGTCCCATGGGAACCTGCAGCGAGTCGGTGGTCGTATCGCGCAGGTGGACATGGAAGACGTACGGATAGACCTGGTCGAAGTTGCCGCCGCGGTGCGGACCGCAGATGTAATAGCTGGGATCGAGTGTCAGTCCGACGCCGGGCGCGGCCTGACAGAGTTCGATCGCCGTGTCGGGGTCTTCGGTGAGATGCCCCGTCTTGGTCTTAATCGACACGCGGATGCCATCTTCCGAGGCGATCTTGAGGTACTCGCGGAGCCGGTCAATTTCGGAGTTGAAGGGGGTGCCCAGCTTCGACGCGGCCAGGGTGATCTGCGCGACCTTGAGTTGCTTGGCGACGCGGCAGATGACTTTGAATTCGGCGGCCGAGAGTTCGCTGTCGATGCAGAAGGCGACCGGGGCCAGCCGGGTGGCGTCGCGGTAACGCAGGCAGAAACCATCCGGATCTTTAATCAATTCGGACGGTTTCAGGTGATTCTGGCTTTCGTCCATCCACAGTTCGACCTTGTCGAACTCCAGATCGTCGATCAGAAAGCAGGCTTCAGCCAGCGACTTGTCGGAAAAGCAGCGCGTAGAAGCGGAAACGAACACTTGGCATACTCCATTGCCCCGAAACGACTTCAATCGACTGTTCGCAAGTCACTGTAAGACAATGCTTTGCGACACAATTGCCTGTACGGCTGATCTGGTCGGGTTGCTCCAGAATGGCAATTTATCCCGATTGTATCGATTCTGCAAGGTGAATGGCTCGAACCTCTCAGGACGGTCGTACTTGGGGTAGGGATTGTACACGGTTTTCCTCAAATGCAGCCGATATACATGGTGTGCGTTGATTTCCGCCTCAGACTTCATGAGGAACGCAGTGTCACTGCTGCGACTCCTCTGTGACAGGATTGAAGTGCGGTCGCTTCTTGAGCATGGACGCAAAGAGAGCGACTGCACGGCAATTCTGGACGGGCGAACTGGAAGCCAACGTCTTGTGGACTGACTGAAAGATCTTTGGGGGGATTCAAAATGCGTGCGACAATGATGTCGGTGGTGGCTGGAGCCGCCCTGTTGCTGGTGTTTACGGGATGCGCCAACAGCCAGAAACAATCGATGGCAGCCCGCAATCATGGTCCAGCCCAGGTGGCTCGCAGCCAGTCGCCGTCGGAAGGTGGCTACGAAGAGTGGTGCGAAGAGGACGAATGCGACGACGAATGTCGTCATTGCTGGGGCAACGGCTGCTGCCACTGCCGGCCGTATCGTGTGCCCTGCAACCTGCGTTATCCTCCCGCCGGTCAGCAGCCGGGCATCGTGCAGTACCCGTACTACACCTGCAAAGGCCCCGACTGCTTCTTCGCTGAACCCAACCCGGTTCGACGCCAATAGTTCTTCTGGCTGACTGCCAGACGACGAGATCCGCTTCCGCGCGACCACAACGCCGCTGCCGACGGTGTGGTCGCGGCGAGCCACTCTGCCGTCCCAACCAGAGCCTGGCCGCAGCAGTCTGTCGACCGCCTCGACCTCGCCCCGGCGATCACCGGGGATGAGGTCGGCGCGACAGGTCGGGCTGCCGCCACGAACCCGCGGCGAAAAAATGGGTGTCTGCTGTGTGTCGCTCATTGTTGGGTGGCTCACACGGGGCCGCGTGTCACATTCAATTGAACAGCTGGCCGTGGCCGGGCGGCTCAAACGCATTCGGGTAGTGCACGATGCGAGGCTCGCTGGCGGCC
The DNA here is from genome assembly GCA_018242565.1 of Planctomycetota bacterium. Classification (GTDB taxonomy): domain Bacteria; phylum Planctomycetota; class Planctomycetia; order Planctomycetales; family Planctomycetaceae; genus JACQFH01. The sequence goes on from JAFEBR010000857.1 coordinate 2,296, forward strand.
CCTTCCCAGAGAATCGAGATCACATCGAAGCGGGCTGGCTGGTCCAGCAGGCGGTAACGCTTCAGAAAGGCCAGTGCCAGCCGGGTTAACTGGGCCTGCTTGGCCCGATCGACCGCTTCATGCGGCAACCCGGCTTCGGCTGTCCGCCGGGTTTTGACTTCGACGAAGACGATTCGCGCGCCATCGCGCGCGACCAGATCAATTTCGCCCAGAGGCGTGCGATACTGGCGGGCCAAAATGCGGTACCCCTGACGGCGTAAATAACGCGCCGCCAGGCGTTCCCCTTCATCTCCCAGCCAGCGATTCATCCAGCCCCCGCGGAGCCCGGTCGGCCACAGGCTGTACAGCCAGTCGCATAGACCTGAGTCGGCGATCCAGCGGGGGAGACCCACGGTGCTATTCCGCGGCCGGGGCGGCTTCCTTCTTCGCGCGGCGTTCGACCAGGCGGACCGACTTGCCCATACGGTCGCGGAGGTAGAACAGCTTGGCGCGACGGACGCGGCCGCTGCGGACCACTTCCAGCTTGGCAATCTTGGGCGAGTTCACGGGGAACGACCGTTCGACCCCTTCGCCGGCGACGATGCGGCGGACGGTGAACAGTTCACGGGTCCCCGAACCCCGGCGGGCGATCACCACGCCGTTGAAAATCTGGATACGTTCTTTTTCACCTTCTTGAATACGGGTGTGAACGTTGACGGTATCGCCGATCTCGAAGGCGAGCGGTTCGGCTCGCAAGCTCGATTTCTCAACTTCCTTCAGGATGGCGGTGCGGTTGTAAGATGCCATAGTAAACGTCGTTCCTTTCAAAACCTGGTTTTTCCGATGAATCGCCTGGCAGGGCAGGCTGTTCACTCCCGGGGCGTATGACCCCGCGGGGGGGAGGGAGCAGCCTAACCTGCGGTCTTTCGGCTTACGTGCGTTAAATTTCTGTCTGCTAATCTTCCTGGTGGCACTCAATGGCGGCGGCGTACAGGTCGCCCCGCCGGGTTCGCGTACGGTCGCGACTGGCGGCTTCGCGCCAGGCAGCGATCTTCGCGTGATTGCCTTCCAGCAACACATCCGGAACCTGCATGCCACGGTACTCGCGGGGACGCGTGTACTGCGGATACTCGAGCAGGCCCGAATCGTTGAACGATTCGTACTTGCTGCTGGTTTCGTCTCCCAGGACTCCGGGGAGGAGACGAATGACCGTGTCGATAATCAACATCGCCGGGACTTCACCGCCGTTGGTGATGAAATCCCCCACCGAAACTTCGAGCGGATCCAGCTGCAGCCGAATGCGCTCGTCAAACCCTTCGTACCGTCCACACAACAACAGAATCCGGGGCTCTTGCGCCAACTCGGCGACCAACCCCTGATCCAGCCGACGTCCCTGCGGGGTCAGCATCACCACCCGTCCGGGGGCAGATCCGTCACGCTGCACCGCTTCGACGCAGTCGACCACCGGCTGACAGCACAGCAGCATGCCGGGGCCGCCTCCATACGGCTTGTCGTCGACCGACTGATGTTTATCGACCGTCCAGTCGCGGAAGTTCCAGCGCTGCACTTCAACCAGACGACGATCGATGGCTTTCTTCAGCAGGCTCTGCTGCAGATAGCTCTCGAACAGGTCGGGAAATAAAGTGAGGATGTCAAACCGCATGGGCGATCGGAAACCGGCGAGTGATGATCCGGGTTCCGCCAGTCACGGCAGAGTGGATCAGTGAACACCAACGCAAGACTCGGAACAGCGGGTCGCTGGTGTGTCAAACAACGAGGCTGCCTTGCGGCAGCCCGTCTGTTCCAGGACCCGACGGCCGACTTACGAAGCGGCTTCGCCTTCGGCCGGTGCGGCTTCCCCTTCGGAAGCCGCTTCAGCCGCGACCGGCAGTTCCTTGGGCTTCACGCGTTCCGGAGCCGGACGGGCCGCACCAAAATCGTTGTTCTTGATCTTCTTGAGCAGCGTGGCCACGCGGTCACTGGGGGTCGCACCGACCGAAATCCAGTAGGCGATGCGGTCGAGGTTGACCTTCACCCGCTCGGCCTTGTTCTTGACCATGGGGTCGTAAGTCCCCAGCTCTTCGATCGGCAGACCATCGCGCGATTTCTGCCGGTCGATCACACAGATCCGGAAAAACGGCTGATGCTTGCGACCGGTCATCTTCATACGAATGCGAACAGACACGAAACACTCTCCTCAAGTAAACAGACTTCTGGCGGAAACTTACCGCCGATTTTTCTTGCGTTGCTTTTTGGCGTCCTTGCGCATTTTCTTCTTCTTCTCTTCGGCCGCGCGCTTATCCATGGGCCCGCGGTCGCTGCGCTGTTTCTGAATCTGCATCTGTGCGCCCGGATTGAACAGACCGCCGTCGGCCATCTGTTTCAACTGTCGCATCTGCTGCAGTTTGTTCATTCCCGACATCGACTGCATCAACGTCGCCATCTGCGAAAACTCTTTCAGCAGCTTGTTGACGTCAGCCGGGTTGGTGCCACTGCCTTCCGCAATACGCCGCCGACGGCTGATGTCGATCAGGTCGGGGTTCTCGCGCTCTTTGGGGGTCATCGAGTCGATGATCCCTTCGATCTGCTTCAGATCGTTTTCGGGGTCGATGCCTTCGTCCCCCATCATGTCGGCGATTTTTCCCATGCCGGGAATCATCTTCATGATGCTCTGCAGCGGCCCCAGCTTTTTCAACTGGCTCATCGTGCTGCGGAAATCGTTGAGCGTGAACTTGCCACGCATCATCTTTTCCTGCTGCTCGGCCATCTGCTGAGCATCGAACTCTTTCTGGGCTTTTTCGACGAGCGTCAGCACGTCACCCATACCCAGAATGCGGCCTGCCATGCGGTCGGGGTGGAAGGGCTCGAGCTTGTCGAGCTGTTCGCCCACACCGATGAACTTGATGGGGACGCCGGTGACCGCCTTGACCGACAGGGCCGCGCCGCCGCGGGCATCGCCGTCGAGCTTCGTCAGCACCACGCCATTCAATTCGAGCGCTTCGTTGAACGCCTTGGCCGAGTTGACCGCGTCTTGACCGGTCATCGCATCGCAGACCAGCAGCACCTGCTGCGGGTTCAGCTTGCGGTCGATCTGTTCGAGTTCCTGCATCAACGCGTCGTCGATGTGCAGTCGACCCGCGGTGTCGAGGATCACGACGTCGATATCGCCGGCCTGTTTGGCCGCGGCGACCCCCGCCTGACACACCTTCACGGCGGCCCCGGCCGGAATCGGCGTCGTGGGGGTCTCGCTGTAGACCGGCACGCCGAGTTGTTCGCCAATGATTTTCAACTGATCGATGGCGGCCGGACGCTGCAGGTCGGCGGCGACCAGCATCGGCCGCCATTGCAGGTCTTTGAGCATCCGCGCCAGCTTGCCGCAGGTCGTGGTCTTACCACTCCCCTGCAGACCGCACATCATCAGGACGACGAGTTCACCCCGCCGCAGGCCCAGCGAGTGATCGACCGGGCCCATCAGGTTGATCAGTTCCTGATGAACGATGCCCACGAATTGTTCGTAGGGACGCAACGACTTCAGGACGGCGGTACCGACGGCGGCGTCTGAAACGCGGGCCGTGAAGTCCTGGGCGACCTTGAAGTTGACGTCGGCTTCGAGCAGCGCCTGGGTGACGGCGCGCAGCGCGTCCTGAATGTTGCCCTCGGTCAGTTTACCTTGACCGCGAAACAACGACAGGGCGCCTTCCAGACCTTTGGAAATGCTCTCAAACATGGATCATCTTATTGCGCGCAAAGCCCTTACCTCGCCTGACTTTATGGCGAAATTCCCTCAATCTGCACGAGGCTCAGTCGGGCGGAACCGGAAATTTTATCGTGAAATGCCCCTGAATACAACCGCAACGCCCGGTTTTGTCACCGGCCCCCCTCCCGCCGGGCCGCCTGTGCCGGCCGGTCATTCCCCCTCCCTCCGTATCCTGACGCCAATACCCAATTGTCCCCAAAGTTGTGGATCGCTCCGCGATCCCACGCACCGTCCCAAAAACACCCCTGCATCTTTCATTCGTTTTCATAGGGCCGGCTCCGCCTGCCTCGATAACCCCCTCGGCCAATTCCCCCAACCCGCGAACTCTGCTGGCCGGCCACCCTCCTCATATCAACGAAAACCGATCGCGTCAGGCACAGCCTGACCTATGCCAACCGAACCTGTTGCAGACACGCCGGATCGTGATGGTCGAGCACCGGCAGGTCGCTGACAGACGCCAGGTGGTTGTACTTCAACCCGGACCCCGTATTAAACATCACGATTTCGTCGGACGGATTGAGCCAGCCCGAGGCGACCAGCTTCTCGGCGGCTTTCCA
>JAFEBR010000858.1 GCA_018242565.1 Planctomycetota bacterium
CACGCCTGGGCTGGCGAAGACCCGCTGGCAGCCGAGGCTTTCAAGGCCGCATCAAACCACGAGGCCGATTTCGAGTCCGCCGTCGATTACCTCGTGTTGTCGCGCCTGCTTAAATTGCCGCAGCAGAATCGGGTATTCGGTTACACGCAGCGCTTTCAGGTCAATTCCGTGTCGCGTCTGCTCACCGCGCTCGATCAGCAGCCACGGTTCGTCCGCGATGACGTCGATGAAGGGGCAGCGGCCCGCCAGGAAGTGCGGCCCACCGCGGCGTACCATCTGCAAGATCGAGATTCCAGCCATGTCGCGCCGGCCGAACTGACATTCGACACGGTTCCGCGAAATATTGCCGAACTGCTGATTTATGATCATGCCGAAGGGGCGGCGCATGGTCTGGCGGTGATGTTCTCGTACGGTTCGGACGCACTCCAGACGCATCAGCAGACGTTGCTCGCAGTCGGGGGCGACAATCTGCAGGTGCTGGGCGAACCGCGTGCCGGCCGAGGGTTGTCCGCCGAGCTGTTCCCGTTGTTTGCCAACCTCGATTTCCCCAAAGGGATGTCGACGCCTCAAGTTGATGCCATCCGGCTGAAGCGGTCTGAGGTCTCACAGAATGAAATCTGGCCTGGGGTGCCGCAGGAAGCACTGGGAGGAAAAACCCCCGCCGAGGCAGCACAGGTTCCGGAATTGCAGAAGGCTCTGGCGGCTGCCATTGTCGATTTCGAAATCCAGGCACAGTCGATGGGAATCCGGGTGGATGGGGCCGTGCTGCGTGCCCGGTTCGGAATTCCCGCCGTGGAATTGAAGGTTCCCACGGAATCGGAGATCCGTGCTCTTTCGGTGTTGCAGCTCCGTCATGTGGATTATACGAAACTCCCGGACGAGGATTTGTTCACGGAAACAGAACACGCCCGGATCCTGCAGGTTGGTCGCATCTATGCACCGCTGCTGGAAGAGGGGGTGAAGCGTCCGGGGTTGCAGGACCGCATGCAATTGATCGCGGTGGCGACCGCGCTCTCGCGGTTGTATGTCTCCGAAATGAACTACGAAGCGTCCATTCATTGGACCTTAAAAGGCAAGCAGGCCGCGATTGAGAAGCATGACTCTGTGCAGAATATGCTGCTTTGGGAATTGCAGGAACTGGGGCTGCGGAAGCATTTCCCGGATGATTCCGAAGTGCCCGCACTGGCTGCGAAACTTTGGAATTACTACTTGCCCAAATTGCCCGAGGCTCGCTCGATCATCGAGTTTGTGCTCAAGGATGTGACAGCACCAGGGCCCTGGAACAGTGCCGTCCCGGAGCTGGTCACGGGCACAGCGGCAGACGCGTCGAGCGGGTCCGGCCTCTGGACTCCCGAATCGGCCGCGGCCGCCAGTGGATCCTCTAAACTTTGGCTCCCAGGCTCTGAATGACGATGGTCCGGTTTGACGGTCCGGAAGACGCCATGCGCCGAGCCTTGGTTTTGGCTCGGCGTGGAATCGGACGAGTTGAGCCGAATCCGGCCGTCGGGGCAGTCGTGGTGACTGACGATTGGCAGCTGTTGGGGGAAGGTTGGCACGCCTACTTCGGTGGCCCGCACGCCGAAGTAGCTGCCTTGGCCGCGGCAGGTGACGCAGCGCGGGGCGCGACATTGTGCGTCACTCTCGAGCCGTGTTCCCATCATGGTAAAACGCCGCCGTGTGCCGATGCGGTGATTCGAGCCGGGGTCAAGCGGGTCTGTGTGGCGATGTCCGATCCGTTTCCACTGGTCGCGGGGGGCGGTCTCCACAAGCTCCGCGAGGCCCAGGTTGAGGTTGATCTCGGAATTCTGGAATCGGATGCCCGTGAGTTGGTGGCTCCCTTCTGCAAGCTGGTGCAATTCGGGATGCCGTTTGTGCATGCCAAGTGGGCGATGACGCTCGATGGCCGGATTGCCTCGCGCACCGGTGCCTCGCAGTGGATCTCGAATGCCGATTCACGGAGCGTTGTGCATGAATTGCGTGGTCGAATGGACGCCATCCTGGTGGGAATCGGCACGGCTCTCGCCGATGACCCCCAGTTGACGGTGCGCCCTCGCGGTTTGCGGGTACCGACTCGGATCATCCTCGATCGCCAGGCTCGGTTGCCTCTGGATTCGCAACTGGTACGGTCGATTGACGACGCGCCCGTCCTGGTGGTCACTTCCTCGGCCGCGCCTGCCAATCGCGTGGCACGACTGCAGGACCGGGGCGTCGAGGTCCTATCTTTGGAGGCACTGCCGCCAGCCGCAGACGGTGCCAGCAGTGATCTGGTTCGGCTGCTGCGAGAATTAGGTCGTCGCAAGCTGACGAATCTGCTGGTGGAAGGTGGGGGGGCTGTGCTGGGGGCGTTTTTCGACGAGCACCTCGTGGATGAGGCGCATGTCTTTGTTGCTCCCAAGATTCTGGGAGGCGCGCAGGCAATTCCAGCGGTCGCCGGTCTCGGCAGATCAGCCCCGCATCCGTTCCGTGACCTCGACCCCGTCCAGTTTTCGATCCTGGGTGACAACGTGTACATTCGTGGGCTAATGGCTTCGCCTCAAAC
>JAFEBR010000085.1 GCA_018242565.1 Planctomycetota bacterium
GGTCGGGGATTGCGGTCGGCGCTTCGAACCGCAGGGTCCGGGCGCGATCCGCACGTTTTCAGCAACCCAGGAATTCGCCAGTGAAAATCACATTTTGCGGTGCCGCGGGAGAAGTCACGGGGAGCCAGCACCTGATTGAATCGGGCAAGCTGAAAATCCTGCTCGACTGCGGATTGTTTCAAGGGCATCGTGCCGAAGCCCGCCGTAAGAACGAGACGTTTCGACACAATCCGGCGAACCTCGATGCCGTGATTCTGTCGCATGCGCACATTGACCATTGCGGCAATCTGCCCAGCCTGTACCGCAAAGGCTATCGCGGGCCAGTCATCTGTACCGCAGCCACGGCCGATGTCGCCGACGTCATGCTCCAGGACAGTATTCACATCCAGGTGGAAGACGCCCGCCACCTCGAAAAGCGCCGCACAACCGATCAGCCGAGAATCGAGCCGTTGTACTCCGAAAAGGATGTGCGGGGCATCGTGCGCGAATTCGAACCGAAACAATATGGGACCTGGAATTCGCTGTTTCCTGGAGTTCGCGTGCGATTCCGTGACGCGGGACACATCCTGGGTTCGGCCATTGTCGAACTTGAGATCGACGAAAAGGGCGAAACCCGTCGGCTCGTTTTCACCGGAGACCTGGGCCGTCGCGGGTTGCCCCTGCTGCGTGATCCCGAGATCGTGGCCGGATGTGACATCCTGATTTCGGAATCGACCTACGGCAATCGCGTGCACCAGCCGGCGACCGAACTGAAGAGTGAGTTGTTGCAGATCATTCGTCGGGCTGCCGACACGGGGGGCCGGGTGGTGATTCCTGCCTTCAGTCTGGGGCGGACCCAGCAGATCGTGTACTTCCTGAACCAGCTCAACCTGACGCGAGAGTTGCCCGATGTCCCCGTGTTTGTCGACAGTCCCTTGTCGAATCGCCTGACGGAAATTTTTCGTCGACACCTGGGATTGTTTGATGAACATGTGCGGGCCTTGCTGCACGATGACAGCGATCCGTTTTCGTTCCCGGGCCTGACGTATGTTGGCACGCAGCAGGAAAGCATGGCCCTCAACCATCGTGCTGGTCCGTGCGTGATCATTGCGGCCAGCGGCATGTGCGAAAGCGGGCGCGTACTGCACCATCTCAAGCACAGCGTCGAGAATCCCAACAACACGGTGGTGATCATCGGATTTCAGGCCGAGCATACGCTCGGTCGGCGGATTGTCGAACGCCAGCCTTATCTGAAAATCTACGACCGGCAGTACACCTTGCGAGCCAAAGTGGAAGTCTTGAACGGGCTGTCAGGCCACGCAGATGTTAATGACTTCAAATGGTGGTACGAAGGCCTGGCGTCACAGACCGGCGTCGGCCAGGCATTTCTGGTCCATGGCGAACCGGCCTCGTCGCAGGCGCTGGCTGGCGTCCTGAAAGACTACTGCGACGAAGATCCGATCATTCCCGAGTTGTACCAGTCGTTCGAAGTCTGAGCGGGGGGCGGTCAGACGAACAAGGCCGCCTCGGCCACCATGCCGGGACCAAACCCGAGCATGACGCACGGTTGCCTTCCACCCTGGCGGCGCAGTCGGTCGAGGATGAACAGGACTGTGGGGGACGACATGTTGCCACACTCGGCCAGAATTCCACGCGAAGTCGCCAATGCTGCTTCCGGCAGTTGCAGCGCCAGTTCCGTGGCTTCGAGAATCTTGGGGCCTCCGGGATGGACGGCCCACGACTGAATCTGATCGATCCGCAGTCCCTGTTTTTCGAGCCAGCCTTCCATCCACGGACGCAAATGCCGGCGGATCAACTCGGGGATCCGCCGCGACAGCCCCATCTCAAATCCAAAATCCCCCACGCGCCACGACATGGCCGCGGCAGAATCGGGAATGCGCACCGAACCGACGGCCGCGAGTTTCCAGCCTGCGCTGTGGGCGGGCGCGTGTTCGGAATTCTGCAGCACGGCACTGGCTGCTCCGTCGGCGAACAGGGCATTGGCGACGATTTTTTCGGGGTCCCAGCCGGAATAGAAATGCAATGTACAGAGTTCGACCGCGCTGACGAGGACCACCGCTTCGGGGTCGGCGGCCAGCAGGCCCCGGGCAACACGCAAGCCGTTGATGGCGCCATGGCAGCCCATGTATCCGACATGAATTCGCTCGGTGGTTGGTTTCAGGTCGAGGCCGGAAATCAGCGACATGTCGATGCCCGGAGCGGTGAATCCCGTACACGAGACCGTCACCAGGTGGGTGACGTCGGCAGGGGGGCGCTGGGCGTACTGTAGTGCCCGTTGCGAGGCCTCGAGTGCCAGGGGCGGGGCCAGTTTTTCGTAGGCCTGCATGCGCTGCGCTGTCGAGGGACCGCGGCCTCCCGAACCGACTGGGTAAAAACTCTGCCGAATGTCGTTGCCGACACTGTCTCCTTCCAGCAGGGCACTGTGTTTGCGACGGACCCCGGAATTGGCAAACAGGGTCTGCAGGGTTTCCGCCTGTGCCGGAGTCTCGCAGCACAGAGGCGTCGTGAAGACCGCCATTTGTTCGGATGACAGCGAAAACGGGGGGAGTGCCGTTCCAAGTCCAGTCAGGGTGTAGGCCATAAGTCTCGTTGTTCGGATGATTTGCCCGCACATTCACATTGCCTGAAACGGGACCGTATCGTAACTTAGCCCGGCCGAAATAGGCAGACCGAATCGGCTGACGACTTCGACAGGTTGTATTGCCGCCAAGAGTCGGTGCTTCTCTTGAGAAAGACATTCACAATGCGATGGCTCGTGCCGGGAGTGATTATGGTCGTGTTGGCGGGGGCGCAAGGGCCGGAATTGACTCCCCCCGCGCGGGCTGACGAGACGACGCCCAAGTCGACGTCTCCGGCAGGCGAGCGGAAGGCACCGCAGATCGACGCGGCCCGAGCCTTCGGTTATCTCACCAAAATCTGTGACATCGGGCCGCGAATCAGTGGTTCGAATGGCATGGATCGGCAGCAGCAACTGATCGCCGAGCATTTTGGCAAGCTGAAGGCCCAGGTCCGGTTTCAGTCGTTTGATGCGCCCCACCCCCAGACCCGCACACCCGTGCGGATGAACAACATGATCGTGTCGTGGGACCCGCAGGCGACCGAGCGGGTGTTGATTGCCTGCCATTACGACACACGGCCTCGTCCTGATCGCGATGCCAACCAGCAACTGGCCCTGCGGGGGACGTTTCTGGGGGCCAACGACGGAGCCAGTGGTGTGGCGTTGCTGATGGAAATGGCGCACCACATGCCTGAGATTCGTCCGAAGTACGGAGTCGATTTTGTCTTTTTCGACGGTGAAGAACTGGTTTACCATCCAGCGGACCCCTACTTTTTGGGTTCCGAGTACTTTGCACGCGAATACCGTGATAAGCCGCCCGCCTACAAATATCACTACGGCGTCGTCGTCGACATGATTGGCGACAAAGACCTGCAGTTGTTTCTGGAACGCAACAGCATGGACTACGCCCCCGAGCTGACGCGCAGTATCTGGAAAAAGGCCAAAGAGTTGAACGTGCGAGAATTCATCGGGCGCGAGAAGCACGATGTTCGCGACGATCACCTGGCGCTCAATGAAATCGCCAAGATCCCGGCGTGCGACATCATCGACTTCAATTACGATCACTGGCACACCACGAAAGATGTGCCTGCGAATTGCTCGGGGGCCAGCCTGGCAAAGGTCGCCCGCGTACTGCTGGCCTGGCTGGAAGATGTCCCTGATCCCAGCCAGAAGCCGGAAAAAAAACGGCCCCGCTGATTCGAAGCGACTGGAAGTGCCGACTCGTCGTTGTCGTTCGCACAGCGTGGTCTGTGTTCGATCGGCCTGAACGCTCAGCAGGGCGCTTCCGAGGTCACGGCCTGGATCAGGCCTCGCATGTAGCCAAATGCGAACAGACGCCCCAGTATCGTATATCCGGGTTCGCCATCGTCTTCACCCACCAGTTGGGGAACATGGTCGGGACGCATGGGACCCGTGAAGCCGATGTCGCGATAGGCCCGCATGGCCTCGGCCATATCGGTGGGCCCGTTGTCGTGAAACGTCTCGGCGAAGTTGTCGCACGTGCCGCGCACATCGCGAAAGTGCACGTACTTGATATGGGGCCCGAGGCGGCGGATGGCGGCAGGAATGTCTACTCCCATCTCGGCGAACGTTCCCTGGCAGAAGCAGATGGCATTGCGGGGGCTGGGGACCAGCTGCATCAGCCGTTCGAAGTTTTCGACATTGTTCATGATCCGGGCCTTGCCCAGGAATTCCGGCAGCGGGGGATCGTCAGGGTGCATGGCCATGGTCACACCACATTTCTCGGCGACTGGAATGACCGCATTAAGAAACCGTTCGAGGTGGTCCCACAGCGCCGGGGCGGCGATCGGCCGGTGATCGACCGTGCTGGCGGTTTTGCTTAAGGACATGGCGCGTTCCACCTCGCGCAGGTTAAAGGCGGTGACCTTGGCCCCAGCCCGTTCCGGCGCATCGAGCCGGGTGCGGACCCAGTCGGTTCCCGCCATGAAGTTGTAGCACAACAACGACAGCCCCAGTTCCTGCATATCGTGCAGCAGTTGAATGACGCGGCCCAGTTCGGTGCCATCGTCGGCGCCGATCTTGATGTTCTCAATCGGCAGGTAGCCTTCGACGACGGCCAGTTGCATCCCGAACGACGCGATGCGCTGCTGCAGTTGCTGAAGTTCCGCGCGGCCTCCCTGCGGATAGCGGGCCACGATGTCTGTGACTCCGCACTGGGCGGCCAGTTGCAGGTTTTCGTCGGAGAGCGGGGTCAGAACGCTGGCCAATCGCATGGAACACTCCTAAGGGCACCAAATTGGGGCAGAGGGCTGGTTTCGGCCGACCACCACTTACGATGGAAACACATTCACCATCAGCCGCAGGTAGCCACGAATGCAGAACATCGCGGCGATGATTGTAATCGTCAACAGGGCCACGGCACTGGGGTCTTTGGGGTGAAAGAAAAACGCGGTCAGCGGCATGTTGATGATCGCGGCCAGAATGACCAGACCCGTCATGAACATCGACTGGCTCAGTTCACGTCGGACTGTGCACAACCGAGCCACCTCACGCCGCATTTCCTGAAATTGTTCGTCGGTGAACAGGTTGTCGTCGTCTGACAGGTCGGGGTTCTTCTGCCCGGCGTCGGCATGCAGGCGAATCATGTCGTCCCACTTTCCGCCGCTGTGCAGTTGTCGCAGCCGTTTACGATCGGCCGGACTGTGAGACACCAGCACCGATGCGCAGTTCCCAATGTGGGTGTTGATGCCCTGCATCAGGAACAGAACGACGGCGACCAAAAATCCGAAGGCGCCGGCCAGTGTCTGTGAAATGGTGCTGTAGGTGTAGAAGTACGCTGAGGATATGACGTCGTCTGACATGACATTTCGTGCGAAGTCGCACACCTCCTTGTGTTGGCAATCGGCCCGTTGTGGTGCAGTCCAGCCCCTTTGCCCTGTTACGGATGAAACTCGGGCACCGGCGCGACATTCGTCCCGTCGATCATGCCCTGCACATACTTCACGACTTCGACAACGATGGCATCGATCAGTTTCTGACCGGCGGCGGCTGTGGCGGCCAGCGGTTCCTGGTCAGGTTGGTCGCGCATCGCATCCTGCCGCACGTTTTCGGGAAAAGCCGCCAGGGCAAACGCCGTTTCGAATTCCTGCGCATGGCCCGGCCAGCGTTTCGTCTTTAACGTCGCTTCAGCGACGTCTTTGGGCAAGAGATCCCAGTACGAGACGAAGTGCAGATTAGCCGAGGGTTCACGCGTCGGCTGCCGGGCTGCCGGGTGGTGCGGCGAGAACACCAGTCGCTGCTGGAATTGGCCCCAGATACCCAGGCAGGGAGCAATATTGCCTCCGTGTCCATTCAGGACCAGGATGTGCTGGAACCCGGCATGATGCATCGAGCGGATCGCATCGAACAGCACGCCTAGCCAGCTCCCGGGCAGCGACGTCAGCGTGCCGATGTGCTGCATATGATGTTCGCTGATCCCGATGTTCATCGCCGGGGCCACCAGCACATGAGGCTGAAGCCTCTGTGCGGCCGCGGTGGCAACGTGCATCACGCTGCGCCAGTCGTGTTCCATCGCCAGGTGTTCGAGATGCTGCTCGGTGGCGGCGACGGGAATAATGCAGGCCCGCAGTTGGCCCGACTGCATGCGTTCACGAAACTCACGCCGGGTGTGCTTGTGCAGAAAAATCTGTCCGTCGTCGGTAGCCGCCATGTGAACCTTCCGTGTGCATCGGGTGTGGGGGAGATCGACCGGGGAGTTTACACAATTTCTGCGGAGCACGTAACCGAGGCGAATTCCCGAAGGCCTGCAGTATGGATTCGGGCGTGGGCAGCATGCTGATTTTCCTGATCGGTTGATTTTCTATTCTCTTGGCGATTTCGAAAGATTCTTTTTGACGACCGGAAATTGCGCGGGGTATAATCAGGCGAGCGCAAGGCACGCAGATTCTTCCGCCGGAGGCCTCCCACTTGGAGAGCCGCTGACGATGAGCACCGCAGTTTGACACGAAAACGACGGAACTGCTGAATTAGGAAGGAGCGCGTTATGGATACTCGTGATGCTCGCTTATTGGAGCACTACTCCAGCTTTGAGTACATCCTGCTCGGCGATCTCCGTGATCTGCTGGAGGAGCAGCCCGACAAGGACTCGCGGCACTGGCTGATCGCCGTACTCGATGCCCTGCTCGACACCCTGCCTCGCGAATTCGACCTGGAGGATGCCGACGGGTACATGTCGGAAGTTCTCGAGCGTTACCCGGGCTGGACGCATCAGGTCGATCGTCTGCACAACGATCACGATCTGTTGTTCAACAAGCTCAAGGAGTTGCGCGGTCGCGTGGAACGCGATGCGTGGGTGGCGCCGATGGCCAACGATGTCTGTCGTGACATTCGGGAATGGACGTTGAAACTCATCGCCCATCGCCGGAGCGAAAAACGGCTTGTGCAGACCGCCATGAACCTCGAAGTCGGCTGCGGCGATTGACGTCGCAGACAGTCCTGCCCCCTGACCGGACACGCCCCGGTCATGTGGCGGCCGGGCCTCGTGGTGTGCGGGTGGTCCGCGGTAAACGCTCCGATGACTCGCCGTAGCTACTCGCCGTATAAGCTCAACGGCTTGCCGTTGTCTTTCGGGCCGATCTTCAGAATGAACGGCACGGCGGACTGGCTCCATTTCTCGGCATCGGGATAGTGGCTGGCCGAACCCCCAAAGCAGCTCTGCAGCATGTCGGTATTGATGATTCCCGGATTGAGGGGAACCGCCGCCATGCCGCGGGGCAGTTCTTGAGCCAGCGCCTGGGTCAGCCCTTCGATGGCCCATTTCGTCGCACAATAGGGCGCCACTTCGGGCGAGGCGGAACGTCCCCAACCCGAACTGAAATTGATAATCACACCCTTGCGACGCACGGCCATGGCCGGCACGAAATGCCGGATGCAGTTGGCCACGCCTCCGATGTTGACATCCAGCACCTGCTGAAATTCGGCGGCCGTCACTTTCCAGAGCGGGGCATTCTTATTGACCAGGGCCGCGTTGTTCACCAGCAGGTCGGGGGGGCCGAACTTGTCGAGCAGACGCTTGGCCCACTTGGCGACTTCTGCGTCGCGACTGACATCCACGACGCTGAAGTCATGCGGTTTTCCATAATGGGCCGTCAACGAGGCGACTTTGACGCTGTCGCGTCCGCATCCCAGGACGGTATGCCCCTGTTCGATGAATCGGGCGACCATTGCCCGGCCCAGGCCGCGGGTGGCACCGGTGACCACAATCGTTTTTTTGCTCGCACTCATATCAATCCGTTCGCACAGCCTTCAGGCACGCGGCCCGTCTGTGTTTCTTCCTCAGGAATTCAGGATCCGTGTCAAAGGCGATCTGACATCGCCGGCCCGGCATCGGGCCTGAAAACTCATCGCCGCTCTCAATTCCCCTGTGACAATTTGAGTTGCTGCCAGGCGTTGTACTGGTACCCCTTGGCGTTCCAGACCATTTCTCGCGGTTGTGTCAGCCCTGTCGAATCAGTGGCTCGCACCCACACGCTCTGGCTGCCCCGGGCAATTGGAACCGACCAGAAGGCCCAGCAGGCGGCCTGATTGGGAGTTCCGATCTGGGCCGCTTTCCACGACTGGCCGTCGTCGGTCGAAATCTCGACCCGTTTAATTGTGCTGCCGGTTTTTCCGCCGGGCAGGGCCCAGCCACGGAGGGTGATGTCACCCGTGTCTTTTGCCGCGTCCGCCGCCGGGGCCGCGGCGATGGAATTGATGGCGATTTCGTAGATCGGCTCGGCGGCCTCGATGGTGGCCAGCTTTTCGTCGGCGATCAATTTGTACGCGTGGGCCAGGTAGTGATTCGGGGAAGGTCGGTCGCTCACGACAATGCGGTTCAGCCATTTCACGCTCCGCGCACCGATGTAACCGGGGACGATTGTCCGGAGCGGAGCCCCATGCTCGGCGGTCAAGGGCTGATCATTCATGTGTGTTGCCAACAACGCCTGCGGTAAGGCCGCATCGACGTCGAGCACTTTTTCCAGCGGAATCGAACCGCCGAAGGGATACGATTCGGCTTTGTCCTTAATAATATCGGCACCCTCAAACCACACATGGCGGGCGCCGTTTTGCAGGCCGACATGCCGCAGCACGGCGGCCAGGGTGACTCCCGACCACTGAGCATTCCCCACGGCCCCCGTCCCCCATTGAACGCCACCGATCTTGGGGCCCTGAAATTCATTGCGGCGGTTGCCCGCGCAGGTCAGCGTGGCGGTCGTCTGATACTTCGGGAACTTCTGCAGCAGTTCGGCGATCGACAGCTTCAGCGGGCGATCGACAAGTCCTTCGATCGAGAGTTGATGTTCGGCTGTGACGAGGTGCGGAGTCGGCCCGTGGTTTCGTACGTAGAACGATTCCAGGGGAGTGATCCAGTTTGACAATAACTTGTCGACAACCCCCTCGGCGTTGAACGGGTCGGCCGTTCGTACAATCAGCCGTTTGCCGGCCGGTTGTACAACCGTGTCGTCGGCTCGCAGCAATGGCGAACCGCGCCAGCCGCAGCTCAGACCGATGCCGAAGGCTCCCACAGACTGCAGGAATCCACGCCGCGAAACGAGTGGGGTGTTCATGGCGTAGAATATACACGGCGGATTGACTTGCGGGGAGGGATCGGGGCCCGGCGTGGTCCTGCGGTTCGTCGCCAAAACCTGGCCCACAGAAGGCCCTTTCGGGCGATTTCACAGCCGACTTCTGGAAAATGCCAAAAGGTGGTTTCCCCGTGTGAAGTGCTGGGCTCACAAGCCACGCCGGGCGATAGGCCGTCAGAAGTCGGCGTTAATCGCCCCAGCAGACCACGGGCCTGTCGAGATTGCGGGCTCGGGAAATCACTTCCTGCCAGTTGTGCAGCAGTTCCAGAAAGCGGTCTTGCCTGACTTCCTCGAATAACTCCTGGAATTCGGGATGCATCTGCGTCCCTGTGTGAACCTGCCAGCAAGCGGGTTGCGTTTGAACCAATGCGATCGCGCGGGTGATGACTCGTTCGAGTGCCGCCAATCCGGTACCGCTGAAGGTGGAATCGTCATAGAGGTCGATGGACTGCCCTGTCTCTGATCGCAACTCTGCAAACAGTGGCTGCAGGAACCAGTAGTACCCATCGTTGTGTAACTGGAGCGAAGGTTCGTCTGGCCGGGGCACACAGGAACCACCGCCGCCGATTCCAATGTCGAGTGGCATGGCGAAGCCCATCCGCCGTGAAGGAACTTAGTCTGAATTTGCCGGGACGGGAAACTGCACTTGATCGCCGACGCGCAAAATTCCGGCCCCGCCCGGGGCCAGTCGCGTATTGACCGACAACCGGTAATAGTGGTTGAACCGCACGCGGTTGGCCCACGCAGGAAAGGTCTGCTCCCGCCGTTCTTCGAAGATCTTCGTGAAATCGGGGTACCGGTCGCCCGTTTCGGGGGAACGCGTCGGCACCACGCAGCGCTGACACGGGTTGGTCCCTTCCAGACGGACCGCCCCGATCTGAAATGGCACCCCCTGTCCGGGGGCCGCATACAGACGTTCTTCCCAGAATGGTTCCACGCCATCGATTTCGAGATTCGCCCGAAACCGTCGGCGGATGTCGTCCACGGTCAGTTCCGGGAACCACGCCGCCACGGTCTCTAAAGTCGCCGTGCTGATGATTGTGGGGCCAGGGTTCTCGGTATCATCGGGAAACCCGGCGGCGGAATTTTCGTCCAGACGCAAATCGACACCAAAGAACTCCGAGAGCCAGGTTACCAGGTCGGTGCGCGGTGCCGCGAGCCGGAACGTGCCGTGCGAACCTTTCGCGGCCAACGTCACCGTGTTGTCGGCCAGGTTGAACGTGGCCCGCAGCAGGTGGATCCGGGCGATCCGCTTGGCATTTAAGACATGATCCATCGGGTCGAGCATGACCAGGCGTCGGTCGTGTTCGAGCGCTCCCGAGGGCAGGACCAACGATTCGGAAACAGAAAGTCCATCGAGTGACTTGATGGGAAAAATCTGAATGCGTGCGAGATGAGGCATCTCTGCAGTATATTTCGCACGAGACGTTCTGGCCATCAGGGTGGGCACCAGGATGGTTCAAACCCCGGCGAGGACTCGTTAAGATCACGCGTGCGCTGGTCCCCATCCAAGGAGCTTGACATGCTGCTGAAACGGTTGTGGCGACAAATGATTCCCTGCGCCGGTCTGCTGGCGGCGTTTCTCGCGGGAATGTTCGTGCAGAGCGAACGGGTGCCCCCCGCGGTCCAGGCGGCTTCGTCGGCGGCCGAGGCTCAGGCCACTTCAGCTTCGACTGCGGCCTCGAACGAGCGGGTCTATCGCAACACGTTGACGCCTCTGAAAAACCCGCCACCACTCCTGGCGGACTATCCGGAGTTCATTCAGCCCGTCGTGGAAGCGCAGCGCTTCGAGGCCCCGCTACTGGTCAACGACGCCGAGGCCGATCTCGAAGTGCGGGCCTGGCGGTTCTCGTACAATGCCCGGGGCATTATCGAAATGCCCAATCGCCTGAGCCTGAAGCACACGGCGATGATCATGGTTCATCCCTGGGGCATCGACGACGGCCAGGGCTGGCGCACGCCCGAACCGGCGGGTGTCTGTGATTTCTGCACGGAAGACAAAAATCATCTGGCCGCCCGGCACACCCGCGAAGTGATCAACCCGTTTCTGAAACGGTTTCGCGGCAAGGCGGCCCTCGCGATGTTCAGTCTGACCGGGAAAAAGGACCCGATTCGCACCACGCACTATCGTTCATTTGAATACAACCCTACGGCGGCCGAGCGTGCAGAAGCCGCCAAACTGCTGCACGACAAACTGCACGCCTTCGACTACCGCGGCGAGGGGCTGCCGGCCGAATTGTCCCTCTCGGCCGACAAGCCTGTGATTGATTACTTCCGGCAGTTTCCCGGTCTGGACGCCTCGGCGAAATACAATCACGCCGGCTTCTGGGATCTGCCGGTGCCCGTCACAAGCGACATCGACGTGGCTCCCGACGACGTCCTGATCTTCGATGTCGATGGCTACGCGCCCCTGAGAGAGTTTCTGCAGCGGCATGCCATTCGAAATGTCCTGCTGGTGGGTTATGCGACCGATATGTGTTACTGCAAGACGACCGCCGGTTACGAGAACCTCTCGAAAGACTTCAATGTGTTCCTCGTCGGTGATGCGTCGCTGGCGACGTATCCCGCGAACAACACGCCGAAGTATGCGACGAATGCCCACATTTCGTTTGCGGCGCTGAATCAACTGGTGACACAGGTCTCGTGGATTCGCGAGATCCCGTAACGGGAGGGCCAGCCGTCTGGCGGTCATTCATCCACGCGTTGGGTGGCACCAGAGCTTGGGTGGTGGAATCCGCCGTGTTGCCGAACTCGGACGACAATGTAACCTGCGATTGAAGAGGATCTCGATGAACCGCCGCAGTTTTCTCTGTACCGCTGGTGCGGCCGGGGCATTATTCGCCGCCGGGCACTATTCGCGCCGTTCGGAAGCCCTGCCGGCTGCAACGGCCCCTCGGATCAAGGCCCAGATTGCGATCACGCTCGACCTGGAGATGAGCCGCAATTTTCCCACTTGGGAATCGACACACTGGGACTACGAGAAAGGCAATCTCGACGAAGCCACCAAGACCTACTCGGTCGAGGCGGCGCAGCGCGTGAAAGAGAAGGGGGGGCTGATTCACTTCTTCTGTGTGGGGCGGGTGCTCGAACAAGAGCAGGTCGATTGGCTCAAGCAGTTGGCGGCCGCCGGGCACAAACTGGGCAACCACACCTATGACCATGTCTACCTGCTGGCGAAAAAGCCCGAGGAAGTGCAGTACCGCTTTCAACGTGCTCCGTGGCTGATGCGGGGCAAACCGGCCACGGAGGTCATTGCCGACAACATCCGCATGACGACCGAGGCGATGCAGCAGCGGTTGGGGGTCGCCCCCGCGGGTTTCCGGACTCCCGGTGGCTTCGCCACGGGCCTTGAGGGCCGTGCCGACCTGCAGCAGATGCTGCTCGACCAGGGCTTTCGCTGGGTCAGCAGCAAGTACCCGCCGCATGCCAACAGCAAGGCGGGCGAGCGCCCTTCGGCAGAAGTCTTCGCCGACATTGTCCGCCAGCAGGAGCGGGCCCAGCCATTCGCCTATCCTTCGGGGTTGATCGAAATTCCGATGAGTCCGATCAGCGACATTGGCGCGTTCCGGGGCGGGCGCTGGCCTCTCGACGATTTTCTGCAGGCGATTCGGTTGGGGGTGGAATGGGCGATCGAGCACCGGGCCGTGTATGACTTTCTGGCCCATCCTTCGTGCCTGCTGGCGACCGATCCGAAATTCCAGGCCTTGGAACTGATCTGCGATCTGGTCCGCGCCGCGGGCGACAGGGCCGAGATCGTGGGGTTGGATCAAATCGCTGACGGGGTTTCGACCGGTAAGGCGTAAGGGCGTCGAGTCGACGGTCCCGGCGTTCCCATTGACCGGTTCGGGACCCCGCGCTACACTCATGAACACGATTCCGGGGCGTAGCTCAGCTTGGCTAGAGCGTCTGGTTTGGGACCAGAAGGCCGCAGGTTCAAATCCTGTCGCCCCGATTCGCCGTAGGCGAATAGAGAGGAGAGGGGAGAAAGTCGAGAGTGGAAAAAACAGTTTTCGCTCCCCCCTTTCTCCACCTCTCCTCGGTCTACTCTCAACTCTCTCCTCGCTGAACCGTGGGCCTGGTTCATGGCGTTCGCTTTCGAAAAGCTCGTCGGCGAAAAGGAATCCGTCGTTTTCCCGCGATTCCACCAAAGAATTCAGAAATTTGAGTTTTTTGGGTCAGCGTTTCGAGGCTCCTCTTGGCTTCAGCCGAGGCTTGCTGAATCAACCCCCAAAACCGCTGGGTCACTTCATCGAATCCAATTTCGCGAAGGATCGCCGCGCGGACACCGCGCTTTGCTGGGCGATGGTGTCCGAACGAGCGAGAACTGCGGATTTCACGGATGTCGCGGATAAAAAGTTGGCCGACTGGGCGGATGCAGCGTCCGTCAGCGGCGCGCTTTTCGTGCACGGTAAAACGGACCGAGACTTTCTCCCAGTTCGGCGCGGAACTCCCGACCCCGCCAGTCGCCCGACCACTGGTCTCCCGTCGTCGGCAGTCCGGTTCCCGTTGGACAACCCGACATTCAACA
>JAFEBR010000859.1 GCA_018242565.1 Planctomycetota bacterium
AACTAAACTCTGACAAATCTCAAACATGTCGGACGCAAACCCGTGTTTTAGTTTTCGCCCAACACGCACATTCCACGCGTCCGACCGCGTGTATCGCAAGTTTGCACTCGGCTCGCCGCCCGCCGCGGGCGGCCCCGGGTCCCGAATTACGTAATCGCAAAACTCCGGCCGCCTCGCTACTGCCGCGCCGGCAACCCAACTATTCCAATCGTGCCTTGGAACCAAATGCCACTCATCCAAAGGCAATTGAGACAGGCTTCGTGGAAATGTCCCCGACCCTGCGATAAACCGCCGCCACCCACCTAAATGCGGGACCCGGGGTACGTCAGCCGCCAACGACATCGAGTGCTGTCGGTAATCCAAAAGGAAGTCAACGTCCGCCCTCGCAACCCCGATATGGCCTACCACCATGTCGATCGCGTCCGCGGCGACCAACGCGTCTACCCCAACACGCAACAGATACCCCCGCCCGTCTTCAGCCAGAATATCACAAAGCACATCCAAACTTGCATCATCGTAGCATGGTCGCACCACAGGCATCGCCTGCAAGCCAAACTCTCGCGCCGTCTCGAACACACCGCCAAGTACAGTCAAATCCCCCGCCGCGCCGTGTAACCAAACCGTGTCCAAATAAAATGCCCGCTCGGTGCCCCACACGCTCGCAATCGCGTCACAGACATCCTCGGCGTGTAACACACCGTCTTTCACCTTGTGCGGGTGAATCTCAAACAATGGCGTAATGTTCTGCGCCGCGTCGTGCGGCAAATTCGCTACAGCCCAGCACTCACCGGCTTTTGTCTTCAGCACCGGTACATACATCCGAAAGCCGCGCCCGCCGTTGCCCATAGCTCATCCCCTGAATAGCCCGACTACACTAATACTTGCCCGCTTAGCCCAAAACTGACCCAAACGCAATAGGCCCGCATTATTCCATACCCACGTCAGAAAAGTCAACCACCACTCCCAAATCTGTTCGCCTTCGCCTCACTCCCATTTATTCTAGCGGTTCATTAGCCTTACGTGCTCGCACGTATTTGAAACAACCAGCTCACGCCTGCCGCGCAGCACCGCTCATTTTTGTCGACAGCCTAACCGGTCGGCCAGCGTAACCATGTCGAGTACTCCGCCCTTGCCGCCCCCGACAGACTTAGTCGCCCGTACCTCGCCTTCGTCCCCGACGCTGCCTGACTCTGTGTCAGCCGGTGTTCTGCGCCCGCCTTTGCCCTGAATCGCCTGGCCGCGCCCGAATCCCTTGCACGCGCCTGCCCTCGCCTTAAGATAGACCTGATCGGGACGGCGCCACGGGTTCGAAACCGCGTCGCCAAGCGGCCAAGGCTCGCGGAGACTGTTTCTTCCTTTCACAGCTTCGCGCCTGGGCCGGCCCGTGTTTTGAAAGGAGGCCGCCCAATTGCCCGCAAAACGCCGTCAACACAGCCAGCCGAAAGACCCCGGTGCCATTCAATTCAACGACCCGTGGCCCCCGGTTCGCGTTCCCGTCTCCGCGACGGCCGAACAAATCTTTCAGGCGTATGAAGCCACACTCAAATTCCGCATTCACCAACTCGAAAACCACACCGATGACCCCGAGGGCATCCTCGATCGCCATCGCAAACCGCAGCACGCACGCGCGGCAAAAACGAACCAACACCTCACAGCCGGCCACAACATCGCGTCCACACCTGCGCCTGGCGCTCCAAATCAGACCCACCTGCCGCACGAAAACACAACGGCAGAACCACCGCGTCCCAACTTCGTCACCGACCCGTACGAAGATTGGACCGACCTCTACGAAACCTGCATGGAGTCATTCGACACGTGTATGGAATGGGCAGTCGGCATCAAAAACTGGGTTCGACAATCGTTCGGCCCCATCGAACTGCGAAACGAGGCCGTCAGCGCCGGTAAACGACTCTGGATCGCCGAAGTACTTGCGTCCCCGTTTCCAACAACAACGCCGACTGATGCGGCTTGGTTTTGCCGCCTGCTGTCGTCTGCGGCCGACCTTTGGCAATCCGCGTATTCACCAACGACCGCGGAGCTGCGTTATTACGAAGACGCCGACATTCTCCGCCTTGCCTGGCCTATCATTCAAGGTGGCCCGTTCCGAACCGACGACGTCACCGAACCCGAAGCCCAACGCCGCTGGCAACGCTTATCTCCAGCCAACCAACAAACCTTCGAACACGGCTTCCCCGAGTTCTTACGCAGCGAACGCCTCAAAACCTGGCAAGCGTTCATCCAAAAAATCGACGGCACTACGGGCACACCGCCCCAACCGCCACCGGTTGCATGGGCGACATTCACCACGCACGTCGTAGACCGAGTAGCGCCACTTCTCGACCGCCTCGACACCAGTACCGACTGGCATCAACACCTCGGCACCCGGTGGAATCTGACCAGATTCCTCGACGTTGTTGCCGGCCGCCTGTTCGCCATCACCGAGTGGCCGCGCCCCGAGACTCCCGACGTCCCCCGCATCATCCACCATTCAGACAACATTTTCTCCATCGCAAACCACCCGCAAACCGCGCTCAGCGACAACGAAGCCAACGTGTTGATCACGTTCGTCGACCGCCCTACCCAAACGTTAACGCAACTCACCCGTTATTCCGGAGTCGACGACGCGGCGAGAATTCTCACGGCCCTTAAGAAAAGGTACGACGGAATCTTCGCGCCCGCCATTCACCTACCCGGCGGCAAAGGAAAAGGCGGATATCGCGTGGCAATCACCAGCGTCGCGCCACAAAAGCGCCAGTAAACGCCCACCAAATTCCCACGACGCGCTCCCGTTCACCTCGCTACTCTCGTGGCCATGCAACCACATAGCCACGACACCGCCATCAAAGCTCTAGCGCAGCTTACCGCCTCGGAAATCGAGGCCCGCCTCGCAGAGCTCCACGCCGAAACGCAGGCGCTCCGCGCCATCCTCCGTTCCCTAAAGGCCAGGGACCGAGCCCGTCAGACCGCCGCTCGAATCCGCGCGAAGCCCAACGCGCCCTAACCCCCCCCCATATTCTTCGCCGGCCGTTCAATTTTCGCCAAAGAATGAAACAAGCCAGCCGGGCTGCAACCCAACTGGCTCGAATGCCACCCCACCCGTGAGTCGTCAAACACACCGAAGGATGTACCCGAATTATGTCACGGACCGATGCCGCCTGCCAGACCGCGTCCCAGTTACCAGTCGATTCCCAATCAACCCGTGCCACACTCTTCGCAGCGATCGCCACCGGCGACGAGAATCTCCGACTCTGGTGCATCCATAATCGCCATGCCCTCCGCACGGCACTGCTCTTCGAAGGGGCCAAAGCCCCAGAACTCGCCCGCGGTGCCATGCAAGTCCTGCAGATCCTCTTCGAATTGTCCGCCATCCACGGTTCCGAACAATACACCGGTGGAGATTGCAAACTTGCCCGTCTCCTGGGCGTCGACCGCAAAACGGTAGGAACCTGGATCGACACCGCGGCCGAGCACGAGATCCTGTTCACCGACTCCTACGGCAAGGGCCGACGCCGCGAGCTGCGTATCAACTGGTCCGCTGTCCTGACCCGCGTCCGCGTTGCCGCGTGCTCCCAGGAGATTGACGATCCCCGGTTGTTTCAGTTCATTCCCGACCCGACCCCGCCCCACAACTCCACAACTTCGCCCGTGCTCAGCACCACAGCCGAAGTTGTCCTGCCACTGCACAACTCCCAGCCGATCGACCCCGAAGTTGCGCCCTCAGTCCACAACTTTCACCCGACAGCGCGCCAAATACAGGATGAAGAAGATTCATTATTTTTAAGTAAACAAAATACTACTCCTCATCCTCTCAATACGTCCGAAGCCAACGATGCAAGCACAACTACCCAACTCAGCATCTCAGCACGACAAATCGCGCGGACTCTTAACAGGCTCCTCGACCTCACGGAACGCATCCATGCAATAATGTCCATGCCCGCCCGCGCCAGTCGTCGCAAACAGGCCCCGATTCCTGACGAATGGCGAACTGCGGCTGAAATTCTCGCCGAGCTTGGCGCTGCAGCATTTCTGAAATCGCTCGATGCAACAAACTGGGCCCCCGAGGAAGTCGCTGCCCTGTTGCGGCCGTTTCAGGCCATGCGCATCCACAACGCCCGCCGCATCGCACCGGGCCTGATCATCACCCATCTGCGGGACCAGCCGCCGAACACCCCTTTTGGTAAGGCCGCGATCCCCGACGACTTCGAACGCCATTTCCTTCTCGTCCGCGATGACCCGCCCCGTGCCGAGCGCTATCGCGACAAGATCCTCACGGCATACGACGAGACGGCCGCCAGCGCGTTCTTTCGCCAGCATCTGAGCGTCCCTGTCTCGGCCAGGTTGGAATACGCTCCCGCGGGCATCGGCCAAAAATCTATCGTCTGCCAAGTTGACGTCCTCACAGGCGTGAGACGCATCTACGACCCGAAATCGGGTACGACCGAAACCGTGCCCGCTGCGCCGTGGCACCCGCCCCCCTCAGACAAAGGCCCAAACCCATGCACCTGACCATCACCGCGGATGAACTCAAACCCTTTATCGACGCTGCCCTGGCCGAAATGCTCGCCCGCTTTGGTATCCAAGATCGCATCGCCTACTCCGAAGTCGAGGCCGCCGCCTTGCTGGGAATTCGTTCGCATGTGCTCCGCGACGCACGTCTCCGCGGCGAAATCGTGGGAGCGAAACTTGGCCGAGGTTACTCCTACACTCGCGCCGACCTGATCGAATACGTCGAACGTCGCAAGAGGCCGAATACCGAATGAACCCGTCTGCCAACCGCTGCCACAGCCTGCCAGCACGAAAGCTCAACTCGGGCTCGACAAAAGGGGGGCCGCCCCTCCCACCTTCGCCATCACATCGCCTCAGTTCGGTGAAGGCGATGCGACGGCGAAGGCGGAAGGGGGCTCACCCGATCTGCCAAGAAGGGGTTCCCACAGACTTCCGACCCAGGTCGATCACCTTCCGCCGGCCCGTATCACGGGTCGCGCCACCCGGGGAGCCGGGCTCCGCCCGGCCTGCCGCCGGTTTCGGCCGATCGCCTGGGCGCCGTCTCACCGCCGGCCGCGCCGTCGCCGATCGCGTTGCCACCCAGACGCCCGCGCTCTGCGCGCCGATCGCCGACCAACTCGCCGACCGCATTACCCGCCGGCCGCGGGTCTCCCAGGTCCCCGCGAGCCCCAGGTCGCCGCCGCGGGTTTCCGCCAGGTCGCCGACGGTGCACCGCATTCGCCCCGGGCCCGCCGCCGGGAATCGCCCCGCGGTCCGATCCGCCTGACTCGGCCGCCGCCTGAATCCGTTCACGCCAACCGCCACCCAACCCACTGACACCTTAACCAAAGGCACGCCATGACCACCGACGAACTTGAAACCACGCCCGAGTTGCCCGTTCCGCTCGCCGACAAAGTCCTGCTCACTTCCGCCGAGGCGGCGACACTGCTCAGCATTTCCGAGCGCACGTTGTGGACGCTCACCGAGGCGGGCCACATTCCTTGCGTACGCATCGGCAATCTGAAACGCTACCGCCGGGAAGCGTTGCACGCCTGGGCCGAGTCCGAAGAAGAATCACCGAGCGACGAGCTCCGCCCGAAGCCCCGAAAACCGCGCGATTCCGCGGGATTTTGATTGTTTTGCCACACGCCACGGCATATAAATCTGTACACCTGTTTTTTGCACTCATCACTCGACCTGCTGCCAACCGGGCAGCAAATCACGGGGGGCACGTTCCATGGCAAGTCTGACTGACCTGGGCAAAAGTCGCTGGCTGATCCGCTTTATCGATGCTGCAGGGAGCCGCCGCACGATTCGCGCCAGTCACCTGGGCACGCGTGAGACGACCGAGTCCCTCCGGCTGAAACTCGCCCACCTTGAAGAAGCCCTGCGCGAGGGAGGCCAACCCGCCGCAGATGTCGCCGAGTGGATCAACCGACTCGCTCCCGCTACCCGCCGCCGGTTTGCAGAAGCCGGCCTCGTCATTGGCGAACTGGCCGACATCATCTTGAACACGACTCGCCCCCAAGACGGCGCGACGGGAGACCCGAAGGCCGGCAAGAAGCCCGCGGGTCCGATCACCCTGGCCGCTTTCATCGAGGACTACATCGCCACCCGCACCGACATCAAGGCCATTACGCGCCACCACCTCGACGAGGTCCGTCGCCGGCTGGTCGAGTACTTCGGTCCCCGTCGACTCTTGCGAGACGTGACCGCCCGAGACGCCGACGCCTGGCGCGCGTGGCTGAAAGCGCCTCGCCTGCCCGGTTCGAAACAGACAGACCCGGTCAAACCCCCGGCACCCAATTCCCAGCGGGCCCCAGGTCATGGCCGAGGCCTGGGCGAAAACACGGCGCGCCGCTGGTGCGGCCGTGCTCGCCAGTTCTTCCGCGCTGCGATCCGCGCCCGACTGATCACCGAGAACCCGTTCGCCGACCAGAAAGTCGCCGTCCAGGCCAACAAGGCCCGCGAGTTCTTTGTGTCCCGCAAGATTGCCGACGTCATCATGGCGACCTGCTTGAAACTGCCCGACGGCAGGCCCCGTAACAATGCGATGCAGTGGCGCTTGGTTTTCGCACTGGCTCGCTTTGGCGGGTTGCGTTGCCCCTCAGAGATGCAGCCTTTGACCTGGGGAGACGTGTACTGGGACCAGGGCAAGCTCAGGGTTCGCAGCCCGAAGACCGAGCATCATGACGGTCATGGCGAGCGCTGGGTTCCGTTATTCCCCGAGCTACGGGTGGCACTTGCTGCAGCGCTCGACGAATCGGTTGACGCTGGCCGTGGCACCGAGGCCGCCGACCCGGTCATCGTGATCTGCACCGAATCGGGCGCGAATCTGCGAACGCACTTCCACCGCATCATTCTGCAGGCGGGGCTGACCCCATGGCCGAAGACGTTTCAGAATCTGCGCAGCACGCGCGAGACCGAACTGGCCGAGTCGTACCCGATTCACGTTGTGACCGCCTGGCTTGGCAACAGCCCGACGGTCGCGATGAAGCACTATCTGCAGGTGACTGAAGACCACTTTGCCCGGGCCGGCGGGGCCAAATCGGCCGCAGAAGAAACGCCGGCGCCGGCCGAGAATCACCCGGAACCGAGCAGCCCGCAAGCGGGAGCGCTCCAAAAGCGCTCCATTTCCCGCCAACCGATGCCATTGGCTGCAGACGCTTGCGACCCAACCCCTCATTTTCCCGCGGAAAACGATTCGTCGCAAGTCCTTGCGAGCCAATGCGTTACGGAGATACCCCCAAGGGGATTCGAACCCCTGTTTCCGGACTGAGAACCCGGAGTCCTGGGCCTCTAGACGATGGGGGCCTGAACGAGTTCCTCAGAATAACGGTCCGGGCCGGGTAAAGTCAACAATTCCAATCGCGTGTGCGGTTCGAGCCGCCAAGATTTGCAGCCGGCCGATCAGCCTGTTCGGTCCGATGTGGCCATTTAGATTTGAGACCTGGTTTTTCGGAACCGTTTTTACAGTTTTTGGATGCGGCACGAGCATGCGGCCATCAGGCACAGATTCCACGGAACGGGCCCGAAGTCATGTTTTTTGACCCGCGTTGCCGATAGGGGGAATATAGCGATTGGTCAACTCGGCGTAATCTTCACGCACGGGGCTGAAGACATCCAGCACGACGGCAGGACCGTCGACGGCGACCGCTTTATGGATCACATTCGGCGGGATCAAAAACATCGATCCGGCTTCGACCACCCGGGTTTCGTCCCCAATCGTCAGTTCCATTTTTCCCTTGAGCAACATGCCTCCTTGTTCATGGGGATGCGAATGCAGCGGGACCACCGCCCCCTCTTCCATCTCCAGGTACGACAACATCAGGTGTTCGCCGAAGGGAGTGCGCATGCGGCAACCGGGAACCGGTTCGATCGGCTGATAGTCCGTAATATTGATGAATCCCATGTTGCACATCTTTCTTGCTGAAAAATCTCGGGCCGCACATCGGTCGCCGCGAATAAATGATGATGCCGCTCTACCAGCCTTGTCGCCGCACGTAGCCCTGGTCCCATCGTGAAAGCACGACCTTCTGCCGGGTGAAAAACTGCACCCCTTCCATGCCCTGCACATGCAGGTCGCCGAAGAATGAGTCGCCCCAGCCACAGAACGGAAAGACGGCCATGGGGGCGGGCACCCCCACGTTGATGCCAATCATGCCGCAGGTCATGCGCCGGGCGAATTCCCGCGCCGCGGCCCCGCTGCCGGTGAAGATCGTGGCACCGTTTCCGAAGGGAAGCTGATTCAACCAGTCGATCGCTTCGGACAGGGTGGCGGGTTCGACCAGCGCCACAACGGGTCCAAACAGTTCCTCCTGAAACAGGGCGCGATCGGGAGTCACGCTGTCGAAGACTGTCGGGCCGACGAAAAAGCCGCGTTCGGGAACCCGTTCACGTCCGTCGCAGATCAACGGCAAGCCTTCGTTCGCGGCCTGGTTAATGGTGCCGAAGAGTCGATCGCGCGCTGCCCGATCG
>JAFEBR010000860.1 GCA_018242565.1 Planctomycetota bacterium
GCGGAACGAGGGCCGATCCCGCGGTTTTCTGTAACGGGGGGGGGGGTGGGGGGGCGGTTGCGGGGGGCGGGGGGCTGGGGATTTTGGGTGGGGGCGGTGCGCTGACAAGGTGGAAACTCGTCCCACGGAGGTTTGACGGACAGATATGTCTGGCAGGTTCCACCGGTATTTGAGAGGGAGGCGGATACCGCCGGGATGAACCCGGCGGCTCGCTGCGGATGTTGACTTGCCGGGCCACGTGACGTGCGGTTACCCCCCCGGCACGACTCGACGTATCAGCAGACAACGTCTCGGCGGGAAATCCGAGATGGATCGACGCAGGCCAGCCGCACAGACGAAACAGAATTCCCCAACACATGCTACGGAGTTTTAGGTGCCGTTCGAGGCTTGTTTCACGTCAATTCCGATACCGCCGGTCATCAAATCCGCCGCTTTCGTAATGATGATAGACTCGCAATTTATCGAAATCGATTGCGTAGAATATCAATCGCCGATTTCCGCCTTCAACCTTTTCGTAGGCTACGCCGCGCTGGATTAGACGCACATCCCAGAGTGCCGTTGCCAGCTTGGGACTGTAGAATTCGGGGCCAAGCATCACCACCGCATACTGCGACAGCTTCCAGTCGGTGAAGGTCGATTGATCGGGGCCACCCGCACGCTGTATCGCGTCCCAGCAATCATCGAGGTTGGCACAATCAAATGACCAGTAGAGATACATACCATTAAATGTTCCACCATCACAATAATACACGTTGCTGACGGATTCTGCGAAAGCCACGGCATTCGCATCTCTGCCTGGCGAATCCGACCGCGGAACGATTCGCGCAAGAGCCTCATCGCCCGTCTTGACATCGTTGAGCACATCATAATCGTCACTCGCACGCGAGCCGCAACCCAACGGCACCACAACCAGGAGGCACCAAGCGCAAACAACCGCAGTCTTTCCAGGCTTCTGATACTTGAACGCCGACAGAGTTGTATTCGCCATCACAGGTCTCCCATTTCGATTGGAGAGTACTCAAGACACTGCCGAATGTGAAGCATTGAGTTCAGCCATCGTGCTGCACGCCGGTCGGTGAAAGTGGGGTATCCCCTTGTTCGGCTCGGACGAGGCCGAGCGTGCCCGGGGCGATTGGCATCGATCGAGGGGGCAGTCGGTCGGTCGGTTCAAAAAAAAGGACCCGCGGATGACACGGATAAAGGAATTGATGGGCAGGTCGATCTGATGGCCGGCGGTGAGATCCTGGGCTGGAAACCAATCTGTGTTCATCTGCGTTAATCTGTGGATCAGCTTTTTTTTGTTGTTCCGTGGCCGTTCGTGGTGTTTGTGGTGCAGACTGTTGCGCCAGTTGAAAAGCGAGTCAGACGAGAGGGAGTTTCAGTGTCACGGCCTGGGTGCCCGGTGGGAGACCTGCGCCGTACGAGGGGTGGGGGCTGTTGGCCGGGGGGGGCGTATTCGGAAGCTCGGTTCAGAAAGAGGGATGATCCACAGATTTGCGCAGATTTCCGCAGATTAAAAAACTGGCCGCGTCGCCACGTTCGCGTAGATGGCGGAGGGATGGAGTGTGGACGGAGAACCGCGGATTCGAAAGCGATTTGACGGCTGATTACGTTGATGGGCGGAACAATTTCTGCCCACCGCGGGGAGCACGCGGCAGGTTGGTTCAGGAATAGGAATGAACCGCGGATTACGCGGATGACACGGATAAAAAGGTTACTGGGCAGGTTAAGCTGTCGAAGGTAGAGAGACCCTGAGACGGAAAAAATCTGTGTTCATCTGCGTTAATCTGTGGATGACCATTTTCGTTTTTCGTGGCCGTTCGTGTGTTTAGTGGTTGCAAAACGTTTAACCGCGAAAGAAGCGAAATACACGAAATGGGATTTCACGGTTGCGACCTGCGTTCCCGGTGGGAGATCTGCGCCGAACGAGGTGGGGACTGTTGACCGGGGGCGTCTTCCGCAGGTTAGTTCAGAAACAGGAATGAACCGCGGATGACGCGGATGACGCGGATAAAAAGTTACTGGGCAGGCTGATCTGTCGAACGTAGAGAGTCCCCGGGCCAGAAAAAACATCTGCGTTAATCTGCGTGAATCTGTTCGCAGCCCATACGGCTGTTTGTCTAGCCGGTGCAAGTCCGGCCGCAGGAGTTGACTGTTTCCTGCGTAGCAATAACTGACGTCGCGACGGGGTGACTCGTCCGGCGCAA
>JAFEBR010000861.1 GCA_018242565.1 Planctomycetota bacterium
CGCTGTCGGTTACGATGCCCAGCGCCATCACGACTTTGTCGGCCGCGATTTCGTGTTCACAGCGTTTGAGCAATTCGTCGCGCAGTGCGGAGACCACGGGGGGATGTTTCTGGTGGAAGGGGAGGCCGGGGTCGGCAAGTCGGCTCTGCTCACGAACTGGATGAAACGGGGCGCGCCCCATCCCGGATATTTCTACCGCTACAGCGAAGGCCGCACGCTGCCGGGCGACATGCCCCGGGCTCTGATCGAGCAGATCGCCAAACGCTACGAGATCGACCCGGCCTTGCCCGACAACGAGCAGCAGTACGCCGAGCGGTTGCGCGATCTGCTGGCCGAAGTGTCGCGCAGCCGGCTGACCAAAGACGAGAGGCTGTTGATCTGCGTCGACGGGCTCGATGAAGCCTCGCA
The DNA here is from genome assembly GCA_018242565.1 of Planctomycetota bacterium. Taxonomy (GTDB): domain Bacteria; phylum Planctomycetota; class Planctomycetia; order Planctomycetales; family Planctomycetaceae; genus JACQFH01. The sequence continues at coordinate 409 of JAFEBR010000861.1, forward strand.
TCCCGAGCAGGCGGTGCAGATGTTGCCCAAGCCTCCCTATCCGCGCGGCGTGTTCCTGATCGTGGCGTCGCGTCCGACCGCCGGCGGAAAAGACCATCTGGTCACCCTGACCTCCGCAGGGGCACAGCGGTTTCGGTTGTCGGGCATGGATACAAACAACCTGGAAGACGCCACGAAGTTCGTGCAGTCGAAACTGCCGGTGTCGGCCGACGACGCCCGGCGGATGGCCGAGAGTGCCGGTGGGACATTTCAGTTGCTGCGCTACTGGGTGGAAAGCATGGCAGCCGGGGAGATGACGGTGCGCGAGGCGATCGAGCGCCCGGCGGACTGGTCGAAGCTGCGTTCGGCCGATCGGTTGATTGCCTGGTATCGGGAATCGTGGGAACGGATCACGCAGAAGTTGTCGTCGGATGATGAATACGAACGGCTGGTGCAGTTCGCGTGTCTGCTGGCCGCGGCGCGGGGTCCCCTTTCGGAAAAAGAGGGAATCGAACTGTTGGGCTGGACCGGCGCGCGGTTCGACGCAGCGCGCAAGCACCTGGCGTGGCTGATCGCCCGATCGGTCGAAACGGAGTCTGGTTTTCCGGACGCCTATTTGCGGTTGCGCCATCAAAGCGTCAACGACTGGATGGTGAGCGTCGAATTCGAGGGCCCGGCCCGTCACGATTTGCCCCGGATGCAGGAGCAGATCGGCAAGCACTATTGTGAGCTGGCCGCCAAACAAACCTGGAGCCGGGTGGCCCCCTACGGCCGACGGTTCGCCGTGCGGCATTTGCTGCTGGCGAAAACGCCGGAGACGTTGGTGAAAGCGGCGGAGTGTTTGACCGATCCGCGGTATCTGGCAGCGACGTTGGGGGAGGTGGCGGAGGGCTGAGGCTGAGATCGGAATGCGGACAATCGGCGACTGAATACTGACTGCTGACAACTGGCTTTGGGGGGAGGAAAATATGCCACCTGCATTATTAGGCCGGGCAGTGCATGAGTTGATGGGCGATTACTTGGCGGCGGCGGAACTGGCGGAGGAGTTGGGTTTGCCGGGGGATCTAGCGGAGCGGTTGGAGGCGTATCGGCGGTTTGTGGAACGGCAGGGGCACCGGATTGAGGTGAGCCCGGCGGCGCTGTTGCCGCTGATGATCGGCGAGCCGCTCGATAGTACGGTGCGAGCCGATGCAGTCGCGGCGCTAGCAACCGGACAGTCCGTTCGCGGACCGTGGCTCCGCTGGTTGCATCCGCCGAAGAGCGATGCGAACCCCGCGCTTTTACGTACATTTAGTGGAAACGTGGGTGATGTCAATTCAATTTCTGTCTCCATCGACGGCCAGTTATTGCTGGGTGGCGACAGCAACGGGGTCATACTCGTGTGGGAAGTCGCCACCGGCCGCGAGCTGCACCGCCTTTCGGGACATACCTCTGCAATAACATCTGTTGCGCTCTCAACTGACAGAAAGCGCGCCCTGTCGGGGAGCTGGGATCAAACAGTTCGGCTGTGGGACCTGGAATCTGGACATGAACTGTACCGCATGGAAGGCCACAAAGACAGGGTGACGAGCGTCGCGCTCTCAGCGAACGGACAACGTGCTATTTCTGGGAGCGATGATCGGACCGTTCGACTTTGGGACCTGTGTTCCGGAAGAGAGCTTCGTTGTATGGCGGATGATGCGGGGCACGTATACAGCGTGACGCTCTCCGCTGACGGCAATCACGCCGTTTCGGGAAGCGAGGACGGTATCGTTCGATTGTGGGACCTTCGGACCGGACGCCCGCTGCACCGCCTCCGTGGGCATTCGGACGCCGTGGCTAGCGTGGTAATCTCTTCTGACGGCCAACTCGCCCTATCTGGAAGCGATGATCAAACCTTGCGCCTCTGGGACGTCAATTTAGGGCGAGAACTGCGATGTTTTAAGGGACACACGGATTGGGTATGCGACGTTGCGCTCTCCGCAGACGGGGAGCGAGTTCTGTCTGGAAGCCTTGACGAGACGGTTCGGCTTTGGGACGTCGGTTCTGCACTGGAGCTGCAACACGTGAGGGGCCACACAGACGGAGTGAAGACAGTGGCGTTTTGCGGCAACGGCGAGCGGGCGTTGTCGGGCAGCCTAGACCAAACAGTCAGACTGTGGGACCTCGCCGGCGGACAGGGGTTGCGCGCCACTCTCGGGGATACGGGTGAAGTGTATCATGTGGCGATATCGGTCGATGGGCGACATGCCCTATCAGGAGGCGATGGCCAGGCCTTTCGATTGTGGGACGTCGAATCCGGACGCGAGCTTCGCAGTATGTCTGGTATAACGGAAAGTGTGACCGGACTGGCGATCTCCGCTGACGGAGAATGGGCATTAATTGGCAGCGAGCGTCTAAGTGTCTACTTCTGGAACCTGGATTCCAACCTTGAGCTATGCTTAATGGAGGGCGATAGATATGGTGCGGTTAGCGTCGCAATCGCCGAAGACGGGACGCGTGCCGTATCTGGCGGCGCTGATCACCATGTCCGGCTTTGGGATCTGGAATGGGGACGTGAATTGCACTGTTTGGAGGGGCACACAGATGCGGTGAATAGTGTGGCAATCTCCGCCAACACGTCTCGTGCGCTGTCGGGAGGCAATGATGGGACAGTGCGCCTCTGGGACCTGAAATCGGGACGCGAGCTGCGCTGCATAAAGTGCAATGCCTATTTTGTCAGCAGTGTTGCAATTTCCGCAGACGCTCGGCTCGCCCTATCTGGATGCGACGATGGGACTGTTCGGCTACTTGGCCTGAACTCGGGACGCGAGCTGCACTGCCTGGAGGGACATACGGACGTCGTGATAAGCGTCGCACTCTCCGCCGACGGCCGCTGGATCGTATCAGGCAGCAAGGATCGCACGTTACGGTTCTGGGATGCGGCGACCGGCGCGTGCCTGCACGTTTGGCCGACGGAATACGCGATCAACAGCTTGGCGATCAGTCGGACGACACCGCTGCGAATCGTCACCGGTGACGACGCCGGGCAGGTTTTGTTTTATTCCGTCGAAACCTGAACGGACCGGTGCCTTTGGTAGGATAGAGGGGGGTGATTGTGGGTGGCATACAGCGAGACGTTAGCCCCCTCACCCCCGGCCCCTCTCCCGCGGGGGGAGAGGGGAGCAAAAACGTCGCTTCGCGACGTTTCTCAAAGTGACCAATTTTCAGGAGCGAGATGATGAACCAGTCATTGACAACAGCGCGGGTGGCACAGCCGGCACGGGCCGGATTGCCAGAGGATCATGAAGAGACAGCCTCCGTCGACACACGGCGGACAACGATGGCCGATGAGACCGATCCAATCTGCGAGATCGCCGGCCTCCGTGAATTGCTTGCGGCTTCGATGCCCCGGTCCCCGGCACCCCGAGATTCCCAGACCGACGGACAACCGTCCGCCGTGCCGCGGGCGACGTATGGTCTCGACTGAGCGATCATGGAAAAATGCACGCCTGTTTGCGTGCGAATCCGACGGTCGCTTGCAAGTGGATCCGTACGAAGATGACGCCACACGGTGATAGAAATATGCTGATAGCGTTTAATACTCCAGCCCAGGGTTGCACGTGCAACGGGCGACCCTGGGTTGCCGGCCCGATGTAGATCGCAACCCTGAAAGCGGTTGCACAGGCCCGGCACAAGTCGTGTCGTGGGACAGATTTCAGCCCCCAACGAACGCCGAGATTGAAGCGGACGCATTGGTGCGACCCGTTCAGGGTCGGCGGGAATCTTTTGCCCGTAACCCAGGGTAGGCCGCACAGCGGCCAACCCTGGGCTGGGGAATGGAACTCTTTCAGAGTTCGCCTGTGCGGGTGGATGTGTGTGGAGCCGTCATCGAGAAACATACAGTCAGTTGCGTGTGGATCCGTACGAAGATGACGCCACGCGTTGACAAAAATACGCTGAAAGCGTTTCACACTTCAGCCCACGGTTGACGGCCCGTTGCACAGGCCCGGCATACGTCGTCTCGTGGGACAGATTTCAGACCCCCACGAATGCCAAAATCAAATCAGAGAGGGCAATCATGGTGTTAGCGACCCCATCACAACGAATGGAGAAGTCTCTCGGGTTAGCCGTTTCCCTTCCCGCCTTGCAGGCGGCAGCCCGGACCCTGGCCGGACAAAGCGAAGGCTGGTTGCGATTTCCGGTCGGCGTCGCGCAGCACGCCG
>JAFEBR010000862.1 GCA_018242565.1 Planctomycetota bacterium
CTGAGCCGGATCGAGCCCCAACAGCAGGCCGATCACCACGACGATCAAGGCACCGCCGCCACCGATCGCCATGCCACGCGGACTCGCACGACGGCGATCTTCCAGATTCTCGCTCTCCCGATCACCTTCCCAGCGCATCGCACACTCTCCCCAAGGATTTTGCTCGATCTTTTGGCCCCGATGGCAATTTATTTACGTCCTATCGTGGTGGACTGAGAGGAAATTCGTCAAGGCTGGGGGGACATTCCGGGTCCCGGTTTCATCAGGTGTGATTGATTTGAAACGACTGTTCCATCACACTGCTTTGAGCGGCGGCAGGAGCCCCCTCACCCTCTTTTTCCCTGCAGATGCAACGAAACGGCATGACCGACAGGCGATTTTTCCCCGGTTTCTGGCTGACACACTTCGCTGTGGCGCTGCTCTGCGGCAGCGGGATTGGCTCCTCTGCCAGAGCACAGGAACCCGTGGTCGCCGAGCCACTGCCCGCCGAAGAAGCCGCCCGGACCATGCTGGTTCCCGAAGGCTTTCAGGTGACCGTGTTCGCGGGGGAACCCGATGTCTGCCAGCCCATCGCGTTCTGCATCGACGACCGGGGTCGGCTGTGGGTCGCCGAGGCGTATAACTATCCGCATCACGGAACCAAACCGGGCGATCGAATTCTGATCTTCACCGACACCGATGGCGACGGTCGTTTCGATCAACGCACCGTCTTCTACGATCAGCTCAACTATGTCACCGGAATCGAGGTCGGGTTTGGCGGGGCGTGGGTAATGTCGCCTCCCTATTTCTACTTTATTCCTGACCGCGATGGCGATGACCGCCCCGATGGGCCACCCGAAGTGCTGCTGGATGGTTTCGGCAATCACGCCAATTCCCACAACCTCGCCAACGGCTTTGCCTGGGGTCCCGATGGGTGGCTCTATGGCACGCATGGCCGTACCAACTGGTCGGTCATCGGCAAGCCCGGCACACCGGCGGCCGAACGGGTTCGCTTTGACGGCGGCGTGTATCGGTATCACCCGGTCCGCCATGTGTGGGAACCGTATTCCGATGGCTCGACCAATCCCTGGGGCATCGACTGGGACGACTGGGGCGAGGCGTTCGTCTGCAATTGCGTTGATCCGCACCTGTTTCACGTCATTCAGGGAGCGCACTATGAACCGTGGCGCAACCGGCAGTCCAGCCAGTTTGCGTATGCCCGCATTCCCAGTATCGCCGACCATTTGCATTTCGTAGGCCAGAGCAACGTGCGTGACGGCCTGTTTTCGCCGGCGGAAGATGCCGCCGGCGGGGGGCACGCCCATTCCGGCACTATGATTTATCTGGGCGACAACTGGCCGGCCCACTATCGCAATATGGCGTTCATGCACAACATTCATGGCAAGCGGATCAATAACGACCTGCTGCGCCGGCAGGGCTCAGGCTACACCGCCACCCACGGCAAGGATCTGCTGCTTTCCCGAGACCCGTGGTTCATGGGGGTGAACCTGCGGTACGGTCCCGATGGCGGAGTCTATGCCACCGACTGGTCCGATACGGGGGAATGCCACAGCGTCAAAAACACGCACCGCGAAACGGGTCGCATTTATAAGATCACCTATGGCCGTCCGAAACAGCCTGCACTCGATCTGGCCGCGCTGTCAGATCGGGAACTGGTGCAGTTGCAGCGGCATCCCAACGACTGGTTCGTACGGCACGCCCGACGTCTTCTGCAGGAACGGGCCGCCCGTGGTCAGGACCTGGCCTTGGCCAGGCAGGACCTGCTGCAGATGTTTGCGTCAGAAACCAGCGTTCCACGGCAGTTGCGGGCCTTGTGGACTCTGTGGGTCTTGAACGCCGCCTCCGACGAATTCCTGATCGAACAGTTGAACCATCCCAGTGAGTATGTCCGGGCGTGGTGTGTGCGTCTGCTGTGTGAAGGACGATCGCCCTCCGCACGGGCCCGCGACCGTTTTCAGGAAATTGCCACGACCGGGCACTCTGCCTACGAGCGACTCTGGCTGGCCAGTTCACTGCAGCGTCTGCCGGAAAGCGAACGCTGGCCGCTCGCGAAAGCTCTGCTCGCGCACGCTGAAGACGCAGACGACGCCAACCTGCCGCTGATGATCTGGTACGGCATTGAACCGCTGGTACACACCGACGCGGTGAGATTCGTCTCGCTGTCGCGTGACGCGCAGATCCCGCTCGTCCGTCGGCACATTGCCCGCCGGGTGGCCGAGTTGCCCAATCACGATACGGCCCTTACCGCCATCATCGAACTCATGGGCACTGTCCGCGAGGCTGCGCAGCGTGACCTGCTGGAAGGCGCGTTGACGGGCCTCGAGGGTCGCCGCAGTGTCAGGCTGCCCGACAACTGGCCGCCGATCTACCGGGCCCTGCAAACCGCAGGCGATCCAGCGGTCCGTGAACGGGCGCTGGAACTGGCACTGATTTTTGATGATCCGACCGCTTTAGAAACCCTGCGCCAAGAAGCCGCCGACACTCAGACACCACCGGCGCAGCGCGTTCGGGCGCTCCGCGCTCTCGTCGCGAAAAAGCCCGGCGACCTCGAAACACTGCTCACGGGACTGATTGCCGACGCGGCCGTGCAGAGCACGGCGTTGCGTGGCCTAGCCGAGTGCAGTGGCAAACGAGTTCCTGAAATCATCATTGAGGCCTATCCCACGCTGCTGGCGACCACCCGCCCTGACGCCGTGCAGACTTTGGCGTCGCGCCCGGCCTGGGCTCTGCGACTGTTGGACGAAGTGGAAGCGCAACGCATTTCCCGCAGCGACCTCTCGGCATTCACCGCCCGACAATTGCTGAACCTGAAAGATGAACGGGTGACCCGGCGAGTCAATCAATTGTGGGGCAATGTCCGCACTACTGCCGGCGAGAAAGCGCGCCTGATCGCCGACTATAAGAAGCGACTCTCGGCTCCGCAGTTTCTCGCCCGCGGGGACCGCTCTGCCGGCCGGGCGCTGTATCAGCAGACGTGTGCCAACTGTCATAAACTGTTCGACGCCGGAGGCGAGATCGGCCCCAACATCACCGGGTCCCAGCGGCAGAATCTCGATTACCTGCTCGAGAATCTGATCGATCCCAGCGGTGCCGTGTCACGCGATTTTCAGATGCAGATCATCGAGACACAGGCCGGGCGCGTGATTACGGGACTCGTGGTCGCCGAGAGCGATGCCGCGGTTACGATTCAAACGGTCAATGAGAAAATCGTGGTTCCCGCCAGTGAGATTGCCACGCGGACGACATCGAACGTGTCGATGATGCCCGATGGCCTGCTGCAGAAAATGACGATCGAACAGGTCCGCGATCTGATCGCGTACCTCTCGGGGAATGAGCAGGTACCGCTCAAGGATCCCCCGTCTGCCGAGTCAAAATAAGCTGCTGCTCGGCTGAACAACCCGCCATGCCACGAGACTGCGCCGTCCGTGGCGCGACGGGGTGGCGCTTGGCACAACCCGCCGCGCAATTCACGCGGGCAACCTGGGCAATCATTTGACCGACAAGAGGTACGCAATCAGGTCGGCCATGGCCTGCTGATCGAGTTGCTTTTCGAGTCCTTCGGGCATGATCGACATGCCGGTGCTGCGCAATTCCTCGATGTTGGCTCGCAGAATGGTGTCGGTCGCGTTCTCCTGTCGCCGCAGTGTCACACTGGTCGCCGTCTCGGCGGCCACCAGGCCGGTAACCGACTTCCCTTCAGTCGTCATCAGCAGGTAGTTCACATACAGCGGATTCACTTCCCGGTTCGGGTCGAGGACGTTCAGCAGAATCGCCTCGGCACCCCGATTCTGCACCGTCGTCAGGTTCGGACCAATCTCGGTTCCGAAATTCTCCAGACGATGGCAGACCGAGCACACTTTCTGGAAATGGACTTTGCCCCGGGCGGCATCACCGGTCAGGTTCAGGGCCGGGCGGTAGGCCTCAAATACATCCTGCCGTCGGCTGATCTTCAGTTTCTGCACCAAGCCATTGGCCAATTCCCGCACCTGCGGATTGGCATGCTTGTCGAGCAGTCGCACGCGCCCCGGTTCGAGATCGGACAGCGGAATCTCGTCTTTCGCAACGGCCTGCAGGAACTTCAGCAGCCAGTCGCCACGCGAGAAAATTGCCTCCATCGTCGGCGTTCGTAATTTGGGACCAAAACTTGGCCAGGCTTCGGTGAGCACGGTTCCCACATCAGGATCGGCATACCGGGCCAGCACGGCGAGCGCCGCCAACTGCACTTCCTGCGGTTGCCGATTGGCCAGCAGGGTTGGCAGCAGTTCTCGATTCTCGCCATAAGAGGCCAATCCCAACGTGCGGATTGCCTCCACGCGCTGAGCCAGGGGGCGGGCTTCGTCGACAGCCGCGCGGCGCGAGTCGGCCAAGAGTTGCGTCAACAGCTCACTCGCCTTGCCTGACTTCGCCACCACCTGGGCTTTCAGGGGGGAGCCACTTTTCGTCAGACCTTCCACGAGGCTGACCACGGTCGCCGTGGCGAGAGGTTGCCGGTCGGCGGGCAGTTTTTCAATCGCCGCCAAGGCTGCCAGCACGTCGCTCTGTCGCGCCTGCAGGCCAATCAAGCCACCCAGCTCGCCGAATACCGCACGGGCCGGATCCGATTCCACAAAACTCTTTTCGGCCGCCAGTGCGGCCAGCACGTCGGCACTGCCCTCGGCCAGTGAGCTGAGTGCGGCCAGACGGATCCAGCGATCGGCTCCATCGCGCTGCAGCAGACGGGCCAGAACGCGTGCTTTCCAGAGTGCCGGGCCCTCGCCTGCCGAGAACGCCAACTGGTACCGCACCCGGACATCGGCATCGTCCACCAGTTTGGCCAGTCGTTGTTGGATTTCCGCCGATTCGATCAGGAACAGCTCGGCCAACCGCACCGCATGCTCGCGAACACGGGGGTTTTCATCAGAAAGGCGCGGTAGAACTACCGCCGCATGGAGTTGTCCCAACCCGGCCAGAGCGTAGAGCGCGTGCAGGCGACCTTCTGGCAATTGAGCCTCGGCTGCAAGTTTGGCGAGCAAGGGCACGGCGGAGGCATCTGCACGCTGATAGAGCAGTCGCGACGCCGTGTCGCGATGCCATCCGTTGCGATGCCCCAGCGTGGCCACCAGTTCTGCCGTGGTCGCCTTGCCCAGGGCCGGGGGCTTGGGTCGCTGAAAACCGTCGTGAATCACCCGGTAGATTCGGCCACGATCGCGACCACTGGTCAGATCGAGGTGCTGCTTGATGACCGGTGGCAGGCTGGCAGGGTGTTCGATCACCTCGCGATACACATCGATGATGTACAGGTTCCCATCCGGCCCGTTGGAAAACTGAGCCGGCCGGAACCAAATGTCGTTGGAGGCCACGAATTCCTTCTGCTCATCAGCCCGGCGGGCGATCAGACCGACGCCATCGGGCGACAAGGTTTTCCGGTGGACAATATTACTGCCCACGTCACCGACAAACGCCTGCCCACGGTATTCGGCAGGCCAGGCCTCGCCCCGGAAAATCGTGACGCCGGTGGCCCCGGTGAAGTACCCGGCGGCACGCCCGCCTCCTTCCACTGGTCCCGGGACTTTGCCTGAGACCCGCAGGCGGGTGCGTACGATGCGCCATGGTTCAACCGGGCTGATACGAAACACCTCGGCCTGAGGTCCATCGGCGGCGATGCTGAGTCGCGAACTGGGTGCTGCCAGGTACCGATTGCGGGCCACGTAGCGATCTTCGTACATGACCATTTGAATGTGGTCGCTGTTCGACGAGACGAACTTGCGACCCCAGTCGTCGAAACTCATGCCGTGCTGGGCGCCACCACTGACGGGCTGCAGATCGAGTGTCTTGGGATCGAAGGCAAAGTCACGCCCGGCCAGCACAATCGGGGCGGCATCCGGCAGGTCAGGTCGGCGGACCTGCGCCCCCGACGAACTCGTCGCTCCGTGAATGCGGTTGTCGAGGCCCCAGTGAAAACTGTTGAACAGGCCCTGCACGTTGCTGCGGCCAAACCCAGTGTAGACGGTCCGGCGGATATCGGCCTTGCCATCGCCATCGGTATCTTTCAGGTAATAGATGTCGGGCGCGGCACCCACAAATACACCGCCGTCGTAGCAACAGAGGGCCGTGGGCCAAGATAACTTGTCGGCCAGCAGCGTCGATTTATCGAACTTGCCGTCGCCATTGACGTCTTCGAGCACGCGAACCGCGCCCAGGAACTCTTTGTCCTGTTCCGAATAATCGACCATCTCGCACACGAACAGCCGGCCGTTCTCATCGAAGTCGATCGCCACCGGAGAATGCAGCAGCGGCTCGGCCGCGGCTTGTTCGAGCCGGAACCCGGGCAGCGTTTGAAATGTCGATAGGGCATCCGCCGGTTCGTGCGGCGGAATTCGCGGCAATTCGTCAGCGAAATCGGCTTTTTCCAGCGTTTTGTGCTGCAGAATCTTGTCGGCGAAAGCATAGGCCGCTTTCCGCATATCGTCTGGAAAATCGTGTTCGCAATCGGGATAGCGAATCTGCAGATTGTCATTGGCTCCGTAGAGCTGGAACACCTGGCGGGCCACAGGCTCAGCCTTGCGCACTCCGGCCACATCGAAATTTGAATCGTGCTCGGGCGATATCGAAAAGAACGCCCGGGGAGCGAGTGCGGCAACCAGTTCGTAGAAATCGAACGGGACCTTGCTGGCATCGAGTCCGTACACATCTTTCAGGCGGGGCATGTACCGGTCGCTCGTCCAGCCGGCGATCTTGCCCCCGTAGTAGTCGTGGAACGGTGTCCAGCCACATGACGAGACGACCACCTGAATGCGCTCATCGAACACGCCCACGAAAATTGCGTTGTGTCCACCCAGCGAATGTCCGATGGCGCCGATCCGTCGGGGATCGACTTCAGAGCGGGCCTGCAGCAAATCGACCCCGCGCATGTGGTTGACGATGCCCTTCATCGTCCCCGAGACGTACTTGCTGTTCTTGAAGTCGTAGGGGTAATCGCCGAATGAAGGATAATCGGGCGCGAGCACGACGTAGCCGCGCTGCGCGAGTTCTTTGCCATAGCCCCGGTTGGGCTTGGGACCGGCGTCATCCACGATCCCCTTGCCGAGGGGACCGGTCGGATGCAGCGCCAGCATGGCGGGCAGCCGTTCGTCTTTCGGGCGGCCCGTGGGCAGGTACAGGTAAGCGGGCACCCGATCGCCAGCCTCGGCCGCATACGTGAGGCTTAATCGAGTGTAGCCTTCACCCTGCACGGTCTTGGATTCGTCGATTTTGACATCCAGCGGCGGCAGCTTCGACAGATCAGGCAGCGGCCCCATGGCCTCCTGCATGCCCGCCAGAATATGCGCCCGACGTTTCAGCCAGTCAGCCGGCGTCTGCACCGGGTGTTCGCGATTCCCGGCGTCGCGGTACACCAGCACCTGGGCATGGTCGGGATATTGCGGGGACTCAGCTTGCCGGGCGGCACAAATCCACGAACCGGCGAGAAACACACAGACCGCCCAACTGCCTGCCGAAACACGAAATCTCTCCATGTTACCCTCGCCAGTTCTGCGACTTGCCGCTGCACCTCAACCGCACCAGCGGATCAGGTCTTCTCGATCTCCAGCAACTTCAGCAGTGCATCGAGATCGCGATAATCAGGAACAATGATATCGGCCCCGGCCTGAATCAGCCGGTTCCGCTTCCATTCGTTAATCGCCGTGCGATTCTGTTCGTCGCTGGCCACCCCGACGGCAATACCGCCGACTTTCTTCACTTCTTCGATCTCGACGTAACCGTCGCCGAAGCCCACGAGTTCGCCAGGCTGCAGCGCCAGTTCCGAGACGACCTTTTCAATGATCATCTTCTTCGAAAAATTCTTATAGTCGTCGATGGCACCATAAATGTGGGCGCCAAAGAAGCTGGCCAGTCCCAGGGCGCGAATCTCGTTCTCGACATAGACGCGGTCGGTGCCGCTCGCCAGGTAGAGCGGCAATTTCGCCCCGGTCAGCCGCTGCAGCAGCGGCAACGACCCCGGCACCGTCAGCGTCTCGGAATCGATGGATTTCTGATCCAGCGCGGCGACCCGTCCTTCAATACGCTTCCACAGCAGGTCGTGATACTCGTGCTTGTAATCGAGCGGATCGAGGGGCGTGCCCCCCCGCTTGCGGATCTCGTCGGCCAGTTGAATCATCTGGTAGATGGTCTGCTTGCCATTGAGCCGCATGACGAATTCTTCGACACGCGATGTCAACTCGGCAGGTGTTTCGGTGGTGGGCGTTTTCGCCAGGTGCCGCACCATCATGGGAATCATGATCTCGGGCCAGCCTTCGCGAATGAGCGACAGCGTCCCGTCAAAATCAAACAGACCGACGCGCACCCGGCCGCGGGGAAAACTGGAATTGATGACTTCGATGCGCGTATTGGGAATGAACATAAAGCAAGTGGTTCCTGAAGTAATCTGTCTGTCGTTTCACACGGACGGGCACAGCCTGCGTACCGGGCGACTCAGCCGCTGTGGGGTGGTGACTCTTCCACGATCACCACGTTCACATTTCCCGGACCATGGACTCCGGTGGTCAGTTTCAATTCAATGTCCCCCGTTTTGCTGGGTCCCGTGACCAAAGACACATTCGAGGGGAGATTCTCGCGGCGTTCTCCGAGCCGATCGAAGAGATCAAAGAGGTCGGGCACAATCTGCGCCGGCTCAATGACCGCCAGGTATGTGGGTGGCAACAGGCTCACGACCCGGCCCTGGCCGGGCAGCGAACACAAAGCCAGTGTGCCCGTTTCCGCCACGGCCCAGTCGACGCTGGTAATGCCCAGATCGGCGGCGAAGGCGGTGGGCCAGCGTTCAGAAGCCGGTTGCTGCTCAAGTTCATTCCAGGCGGTGACTGCAATGTTCTGTTCGGCCAACAGCGCATCGAGGCCCAGTCGCTGCAGCAAGGGATGCGACCAGCGCAACACCCGCTGAGGCTGTGACTTGGCCAGCAGTTCGAGCAGGTAGTCGCGGAAGCCGGCCTGACCGCACACGCGGCGTCCCTGGCCTCCCACTGCCAGCCATTCCACGAGGAACGAGCCCACCTTGTCTTCCCCGCCGCCGACGTAGGCTGCTGTATGAGTGGCCGCCGGGTTGATCGCGACACGATGGGCACGGCCGCGGGCGGCGGCTTCGCGAATCGTTGTCAGGAATTGCTTTCGGTCGGCCACGCGGCGTCCCTCGGGTGTCGATCGGCGTGTTGGTGCGGGGGGGAGATTTCCGTCCGCCGCGCCGTCGAATCGGACTCTGTCGCACAACTCAGAGCCAATTTGCGATCGACGCAGTAGACCGAAATCGGTCGTCGGTGAGTCAGGCCAGCATCTTGAAAAACTCGCTGAACAGGTA
>JAFEBR010000863.1 GCA_018242565.1 Planctomycetota bacterium
AAGTTGAATCGCGAGCGAGAACCGCAATGAGTTCTCCGCTGAACTTTGTGATAACGCCGTTTGCCTGGTTAATTCGTCAAATAGCGGCACACTTATGCACCCCGCTAATCTATTCCGTAGGGCGGACATATCCGCTCTCGATTTGGCCGTTAATGCAGGCGACAGGAACTTCCGCGACCGCAAGAACTTGTCGAGTCCCCCCAAGATCAGTTGCAGGCCACCGGGGCCTGTCAAATGGCTCGTCGCGCCACTGCGACTTGAAAACTGCCAGAATTTTTCTGCAATTCGGACGGCATCGACGGTATCCGTTGCCACGACGTCTTGCGCTACACACAGCCAAATCAGCGATATGACTCGTTGCAGATCGCCGTAGCGAAGATCCGCACAGACCAGGCATTTCCGAGCAGCTTCGCAAAGATCGGCGAGGCTGGTGTCGGGGTGGAGGAGTTCTGGATCACGAAGACGGAGAAGCGCCTCACGGCGATCAACCCCATGATCGTCGGCAAGCGCTGGAAGAAAGTCAAAAACGTCTCGCCCTGTAGTTTCTGGCAGGCCTGAAACGGCAAGGCCACCTCGCGCTGTGTGCACCCAGGCACGAATCTCGTTCACTGTCATTGCGGGGAGAGGTTCGCTTTTCGGGCTTAACTCGAGGCCGAGTTTCTCCAACTCGAACACTATCGCTTGTTGAACCCGATTCAACTCATCTCGCGATCGTGTGACAACAACCATGTCATCGACGTAGCGGCAGTATGCGACGAGGTTTCGGCGTTTCCCCTGCGTTGTCAGACCATTTGAGATAGCCTCGTCAAGCGGGAATAGTGCAATATTGGCGAGATATGCGGAAAGATCCGGTCCTTGAGGAACGCCGCGATCAAGTCGTGCGGTTGTCTGCGGCTTTCCCGTATCAGGGCAATTGTAGGTGTACCCGAAGCTCAAATCACAAAGAATGTCGACGAGCGCGTTGGCACGTTCCTCTGGTCCGAGATGATTGCGTGCGGCAAAAGCCGGTGCCATCACGTTCACTCCCATTCCAGCCGCTACGCACCCCTCGAGCGCCTCCTTGATGGCCGGCTTAAGGACCCGTTGCACCGCGCCTCGCGGGAGATTGTCATAGAATTTCTTAATGTCTAGCCTCGCGATATGGAACAATCCTGTTCCCTCGGACGTGTCGTTGGACTCCGTTTGAACAGCGGCTGTAACTGCAGCATCAATTGCTTTAGTAAAATCCGTCCAACAATCGAAATATGGGCGAAAGATTCCGTCCGCGGCGTCCCGGATATCCCCATTCACCACATCCATGTTAATTTGGTACGCAAATGAGCATACGGGGGCTCTAAACAATGAGACGTTCGATCCGTTTGGATCCGCGTTGTCCCGGTTTGCGTATCGGAATCCGCCGGTGCTCCAAAGGCCCCGGCCTGCGGAGTATCGTACCGCCGGGATGAGCCGCGAAATCCAAGGCGCTGAATCGCCTCGATCACAAAGCAATTCGTTGAGCAAATACTGTTCTAAGGCAAGGTCCTCGGGACAAGGCATCGCCTTGAGTCGCCATCCACCGGAATTCTTTGGAATTTTGCAGGCGAGCAACGGCTCCAGGAACCCGGAGCGGCCGATCTGCCAACCTGCTGGAGACATCTCGTCAATTCCACTGCCTTCGTTCGGATCCCAAAGCTGCAACCGCTCTCGTAGGAACTCCGCCGAAACGCGGTATGCACGAAAGATACGTTCCCATGACCCATCATCGACTGGGACTTCGCGGCGCTGGGTGCTGGCGCGGGCGAGTTCCATGGCACGCAATAGAACGGCGATCGGTACTGGAGCGGTGGATTGAAAATTGTCCTTCGCCGGTGCCTGGGTTTGTGATCGATGTGGGGTCAGGACGTTTAGCAGCCGCTTCGCCCAGTCTGTTTGTTCGTCGGAATCGGGCTGAAAGGACGCTCGGAACAGTACAGCGACGTCGCCTTCAGCTCGCCACGGGTCTAGCGCTTCTCTCACGGTCCGAAGAATGAACTGCTGTCGAGGAGCCGCAATCCTTTGCCATTCGTCATCGACCTCGAAATTTGTGCACCCGATTGCGGTTGCGAAAAGGGTTCTCGCTGCTGAATACGACCATTTCTTTAATTGGTTTTGCGCATCTGCGACCGCGAGACCAGCGAGCAATTCATCGGGATCTTTGTTGTTACCGGTTACAGTCTCTGGAGTGACTACGTCGAACTGATAGAGCACGCGTGCAGCGTGCGGAACCAGTTTCGAGAGCACTTTGTTCGTTGCGTGCCGGCCAGGCGCATCCGCATCAAGAAACAGGTGCACGCAAAGCGGGCGCTCGCGTTCTGCGAGTTCGTTCGAGAGATTCTCCAACAACACAAGCTGCTGGTTGCTCAACGACGTCCCAAGAAGTGCAACGGCATTTATGCCGATGCTTGCGAGTCGAAGAACGTCCGGAATTCCCTCAACGATGTATAAATGGAACTCTCTGCCCAACGCGGCGGAACGTTTTGGCTGCTTCAGATTTTTGGGAGTGTTTAAGTCCTCGTATACGACGTTGAGTCCGTAAAGAATGTTGCGCTTCTGAAATCCACGGGTGAACAGGTATCTGGGGGCCGTTTTATTATCTTTGAGTTCGTTGATTCGGCCCACGAACGCCTCGATCCGCCCATTAAAGTCGAATATGGGAAAAATCACTCGGTCGTTACTGAAGGCGTCTTTCACGGATGTTTCATCAACATCCATCAGCAGTTCCTGCTGCAATCGATCCGCGCGCATCGTACGTTGAGAAATTAGATCCGCCGCGCGAAGACGTTCTCTCAGTATCCGATCCCCTGCTGACGCACGCAAAAGCTTGCTTTCCGTTGAGTAAACGATCCGAAAGCGAGTGAGCAGGTCGAGCGTAAATCCACGGTTTCGGGCCCAGTTTTCTAAATCAACTTTCTCGTCATCAGACTGGCTCGAGAAAATACTTAGTGCGGCACTTAGCCCGTCTTGCCGCCCAAATCTCTCCGGGAGACCGTATGCCTTTCGGCCGGGAACTTCCAAATTCAAAAGGGTCGCGAGTTCGCGGGCAGCCCCCATGAAGTCGAGCTTTCGCGACAGCATCATGAGCCGAAACGCATCTCCGCCGCTGCCACATACGTGGCATTTGAACAGTCCAGCCCCGTCTTCCGCGCCGACAAAGAAATGGAGCGACGGGCGGTGGTCATCGTGAAATGGACAGAGCGCCTTGCCCCGCTTTTCAGCGGACCTTTGGACGGAAACTCCAATTGCTTCCGCAACACGCGTCAAATCCGATTGCCGTACTTTCTCAATGAATCCTTGCCACGCTTCGGAGTTCTGGCGGTTTGGTTTAGCTTTCATATGGACCGGCTCTATCGTGAGTTCTGACAACCCGAATTTCAATTCTGGGTCAACTGGGTGTTTAGGTCAAGGCAGGTTGTGTGGGGGTTGTGGGGAGTTCGGGAGTTCGGCCGCCGGCTAGGTTTTGGGGTAATTTCGTCAGCGACTCGGGGCGCGGTCGCCGAAAACCCCAGAGGGGACGAGATTCGACAACTAGGACAGGGCCACGGGGGGAGAAATGGATCTACAAACGGGAGTTGCCGTAGCGGGATGTCGGAGCCGTTTGGTCAGGAAGGGCCACGCACCCAGTTGGTTTTGCCTTGGTCCCAAGTTTTGGAGAGATTGGTGCAGTGGACTGGCGGTTTTTCGTGTTCGGAAGCTGCTTTTTGTGTGTTAATCGTGCTGAGACGTGGCACGCGTAGTCGTGCACGATGTGGTGGCCATTGCGTATTTTGAAATCGTCTGTCCGCTGGTGCTGGGACGGGCGGCGTGCGGCGCCGAATCTGGCTAGCTGGCCCTCGTGACGTCTTATTCGCCTGGGATTTCCGACCTGATTCCGTCTGGATTGCGCGGGGGCGTGTTGACCGAGAGGAATTTGCACAATCCTTACAGGATTGAGATTCGGGATTGGGTCCAATTCCCGGGGTTGCCGACGAAAGGTCGGCAACCCCGGGCTGCGCTGTCTAAAGCCTACTGCGTAGAAGCTTGCAGAGTCGAGCCGGGGCTGGCCGATGACAGCGTGGCCCTGCCATGGCGGCAGATCTTGCCGATTCCTGTTGACGAACTGCGTCAATCTGTTGAATATCCTGTTATGACGACAAAGATTGCTAAAACTGGCCCGATTGCCCGAGATGTGTTCGATGATGGCGAAGAGATCCTCGAAGCTCGCCGCGCCGGAAGAGAACCAGACCCAGACGTCATCGACCGCGTGCGGCAACGGGCGGCCTTGATCGCCGACGGAATTCGACATAGGTATGGCGTTCTCGAGATCGGTGTTCCCGCGATTCGTGAATTTCGTGATCACGACAGCCGACGCGTTTGAAAAGCATCACAATGACAACTGAAGAAGACGTTTTTCGAGAAGCCCGCGGGAAAACAGCGGCGGCAGCCACATCGCTGCCGGAGGTCGTCGGGAGTTTGTTGAGCGACCGAACGATGCAGAAACCTGACATCGCCGACGACCGCGATCGGACTGTGAGGCGCGCACGCTTCCTGGAGTTTCTGGACGACCTGGGCACACGTCCGTTGAAGCCTGGGCCATCGGTTGGGCCATTGAGTCGCGAGGAGTTACACCAGCGTAGAGTTCCTGGAGTTTAACATCGAGGGCGAATGCCACCCACCCCTGTTGGTTTTGCCTTGGCCGAGGGCTTGGAAGGAATCGGCGGTAGCTGCCATGCAATCTGCTTCACCCGCCGGATGGGGCGCTGCCGCATTTCCGTTTTTCAATCAACATTTACTTCGGGGGAAGGCGATTGAACATCTAGTCCCGTAGACGACCGCCCTGCTTTCGTCTGGATTGCGCGGGGGCGTGTTGCCTGAGAGGACTCTCCAAGGGGGCGATTCTGCTGGTTGAGTTGATGTGCGACTGGGCCTACAATTTCTGACTGGCGCTCGATGTGAGGCCCCGGGCGCGGGGCTGGGGCGTGGGGGGTTGTCGATGGGGGAGGCTGCAGCGTGGTTCCTGAATTTGCGATTCGGCAGGCTCCTCTGTCTCGGCGGACGTTTCTGCGCGGCGCGGGCGTGGCCCTGGCTTTGCCGATGTTGGACGCGATGGTCCCCGCGTTCGGTAGTGAAGCGGCACGGCCGATTCGGCGGATGCTCGGAATTCAAACGAACATGGGAATTCTGCCCCAGTTCTTCTTTCCGGAACAGGCGGGGCGCGATTACTCCCTGACCCCCTATCTCGAAAAACTGGCGGACGTCCGCCACGCGTTCACCGTCTTTTCCGGAACGAGCCATCCGCTCGTCGATGGCAACCACTCGGCGGAAAAGTGCTTTCTGACCGGTGCACCGCATCCCGGGGCCGGTGGCTTCCGCAATACGATTTCGCTCGATCAATTCGCCGCCGAACGACTGGGGAGCGAAACCCGCTATCCCTCGCTCGTCCTCGCCAACTCGAACGAAGGAGCCACACTGAGCTACACCCGCAGCGGGGCCCCGATTCCCTCCGAACGCAGTCCGAAAAAGGTTTTTCAGAAACTGTTCGTGCAGGGAAAACCTGACGAGGTCGCGGCCAACATCGACGCCCTGCAGCGAGGCCGCAGCCTGCTCGACTTTGTGGGGGCTCAATCGAAGCGACTCAATCGCTCGCTGTCGTCTGGCGATCGCCAGCGGATGGATCAATATTTCACCTCCGTCCGCGAACTCGAACAACGGCTGCACAACTCGGAAGCCTGGGAGCATCGCCCCAAGCCCGTCGTCAACGCGGCGCCACCCGACGACGTGGACGAGCCTATGAAGTTCGTCCAGCGCACCCGGCTGTTTTTTGATGTCATCAAGCTGGCCTTCGAAACCGATTCGACCCGGTTCATCTCGCTGTTCATCGACACGACCGTCATTCACAACATCACCCACCATGGCAATCGCCCTGAAGTGATTGCCGAGCTCAAGCAGCATGAAGAAGCCCAATTCGCCGTGCTGGGGGAATTCCTGAAAACACTGAGCCAGTCACCAGAGCCGCATACATCGCTGCTCGACAGCACCATGGTCTTGTATGGCACCTGCATGGGAAGTGCGAACTCGCACTCGAACGTCAATCTGCCGGTCCTGCTGGCAGGGGGCGGCTTCCGTCACGGGCAACATCTGGCGTTTGATGCCAACAACAATTATCCGCTGACGAATCTCTTCGTTTCCATGCTGCAACGTCTGGGACTGGAAACGCAGGAATTCTCGACCGGCAAGGGGACGTTCCGCGGCCTGGAGCTGTCGTAGCGCCGGTCGTGTTGTGAAATCCCGCTCTGGCCCTCGCGGCCCTGGTACTTGAGTTGTGCATATGATTCGCTGCTTTTGGCTCGTGTGCCTGTTCTTCTGCCTGTTGGGAGTCTCGCAGGGGGGCCCCCCGCCAGAATTGCTCCAGAAATATTGCCGGGAGTGTCACTCGGCGGACACCCGCAGCGGCGGTCTCGACCTCACGTCGCTGCCCCTGGAACCCGATCGCCACGAAAATTTTGCCCGCTGGGTCAAAATCCACGACCGACTCAAAGCGGGCGAGATGCCACCTCCCGATTACGACCGTCCTACGCCAGCCGAGACCCAGTCGCTCACGACGACGATCAAAACGGCGCTGGTGGACGCCGAGACCGCGCGGTATCGCCAGGAGCCGCGCACGGGCGTTCGGCGGCTGACGCGATCGGAGTACGAGCACACGTTGCGGGACCTGTTCGACATGCCAGGTCTGATTGTCCGCGATGAACTGCCGGAGGATGGCTCGGCTCACGGGTTCGATAACAACAGCGAGGCTCTGGAGATTTCGCACGTCAATCTCGCCAAGTATCTGGAGGCCGCCGACAAGGTGCTCGATATGGCGATTGCCACCCAGCCCCGGCCTCCGGTGCGGAAGACGGTGCGCGTCTCGGTCGCCTGTGAAGCCAGTACGCTGGGGGCCTGCATTCTCGAAGGGGATGGCGTGATGCTGCGCGATCGCCAGCCCGATCCGAAATATCCCCCGGCAGGCAAGCACCGCCACCTCGATTACGTGGCGCATCTGCAACTGGGAATGCATGTCGAAACGTCACCCGGCACCAGCGTGGGGGTGTTTCGGCATGAAGACGACTCGTTCCGGCCGTCGTTCGCCGAGTACACGACGATTTATCCGGGGCTGTATCGGATCAAAACTGCCTTCTGGAGTTTCCAGTGGGACAAGGGGAAAATGCTGCCTGCTCCGAAATCGCAGACGGCACGCCTGGATGTCTGGCATATCACCGGGGATGGACGGGGGACGGGGCATCCCAGCACCCGGCTGGGTTATTTCGATGCGCCATCGCTCGAACCTCAGCCGGTCGAATTCATCCGCTGGCTGAACAACGCCGACACGTTCGGATTCAATTACGTCGATTCCCAGGTGGGGCACGAGATTCGCAACGGCAAAGAGCGCTTGCTCGGGTGGTCGGGTCCGGGGCTTGCGGTGGATCATTTGGAAATCGACGGGCCAATTCATGACACCTGGCCGCCGTTGGCCCATCGACACCTGTTTGGCGATTTGCCGCTGGTGGAATTCCAGCCCGAGAAGTACCCCGGCCTGCGGCCGCCGCAACACAAAGAACTGACACAGCGGTTTGGGGCACGAAACCAGGCCGACCCGCCGGTGCATACGTTGAAACTGCACACCGTGCACAGCGACGCTCCTCTGGTCGATGCCGACCGGTTGCTGGCGGCGTTTCTGCCCCGGGCGTTTCGTCGGCCGGTCTCGGCCGAGTTGCGGCGTGAATATGTCACGCTGGTCGAAGGGCGCTTACAGGACGGCGATTGTTTTGAATCGGCACTCCGTGGGGCTTACCGGGCGGCGCTCTGTTCGCCCGATTTTCTGTATCACATTGAAGAGCCCGCCGGCGAACCGACGAACACCGAGGGCCGGTCGGTGCCAGATGCGATCGACGAACATGCCCTCGCGTGCCGGTTGTCGTATTTCTTCTGGAATTCACTCCCTGACGCACTGCTGACGGACCTGGCCACCCGGAAAGTCTTACGCCAGCCGGAAACGCTGCGTGCCGAGGTCGAACGCTTGCTCCAGGACCCGAAAGCGGAACGCTTCCGTGACGATTTTTTGGGGCAATGGCTGAAATTGCGGAAGATCGCCGCGAATGACCCTGACCCGAAACTGTATGGCGGGTTCCGCGTCGTACTGCAAGATGCGATGGTCGCGGAGACGAAGGCCTACTTCCAGGAACTGTTGGCGCGGGATCTGGGGGCGACGTACCTGGTGAAATCGGATTTTGCGATGTTGAACGAGCGCCTGGCGAATTATTACGGGATCGCTGGCGTGACCGGCTGTCAGATGCGGCGAGTCCCCGTGCCCGCCGATTCGCCTCGCGGCCCATTCCTGACGCAGGCCGCCATTCTCAAAGTCACCGCCAATGGAACCACAACGTCGCCGGTCGTGCGGGGGGCCTTCGTCACCGATCGTCTTTTCGGTTCGCCGCCCGAGCCCCCGCCGGGGAATGTGCCCGCCGTGGAACCCGATGTGCGGGGCGCCACCACGATCCGGGAACAGCTGGCACTGCATCGCAACGATCCGACGTGCGCCGGTTGCCATGCGAAGATGGATCCGCCGGGGTTTGCTCTGGAATCGTTCGACGTGATTGGTGGATTCCGGGAGCGGTATCGGACGATCACCGAGATCAAGCCGGTCGTCGATCCGTCGGGGCAGTTGGCGGATGGCCGGGCGTTTCGCGACATTCGCGAATTTCAGTCGCTCGTTGTGGCCGATGTCGATCGTCTGTTGAAGAACATGGCGGAACGCTTCGCCGTCTATGCACTGGGCCGCGGCCTGCTGTTCAGCGATCGCGACGCGATCGAGGCGCTGGTCACGCGGACTAAACAGCGCGGAGGGGGTTTAAGGACGCTATTACACGAACTGGTGCAAAGTGAACTCTTCCAGAAACGGTAAGGGTGGGCCTGTTGCAGGCCACCCGTAAAGTCCAGTGGTGTGATATCCGAGCTTGCCCGGCTCGCTACAGACGGGCGGAGGTGGAAACGTGAAGGTTGATCCTGTGAACATTGTTCGTCGTTCGGCTGGCCGGGTCGCCGGAGTTGGCCGACATTGCACCCTGCTGCTGCTGGGATGGGCTTGCGTATGGCTCGGCCCCGGGCCAGTCGTCGCGCAAGACGCGCCGGTGCCCCAACGGTTCAAGCACCAGATCGTCGGGTTGTTTTGTCCCGAACGGGAAGAGCACTTGCGCGAGGCGTTCGCCCTGTTGCCGAAGATGCGCCTGCTGGCCATCGACTATGAGCAGGCGGAAGTGACGGTGGAGTATGACCCCGCGCAACTCTGGCCCGGCGAAAAGCCCGCTCGTTTTACCGAGTTGTTCAGCAATGAAATTGCCAACGTGTCGCGGCACACGTTTCGCGCGAAGCCGTTGCGAACGAAACCGGTCGATCAACTGAAGCGGGTGCAGATTCGGGTCGCCGGTCTCGATTGCCTGGGCTGCAGTTACGGTGCCTATCGGCTGATTTATGAACTGCCTGGTGTTGAACTGGCAACCGCGGACTTCAAGCAGGGCCTGGTGACCGCTCTGATCGATCCGGAAAAAACGGATCAAGCCAAATTGGAAGCCGCGCTGCACAAAGGGGGCGTTGAGGTTCCTGGCGTCACGCCCCCCGTGCCGTAGGTCACACCGAGCGCGGATGGCGGCGGGGGCTTCTCCTTGGAGTGCGGGAATTCCATTCCCGCCTTCCGTTTTTAGGGTAACGACTCTTCGCCGGGCAATTTGGTCAGCGACGAGAAGATCGCAATTATCGCAAGGTTGTGCTGGTAACGGCACGACGCGGACGAGTTCTTTCTACCGATTGCTGAAACCGGAAGAACGGAGGGCGGGAATTGGATTCCCGCACTCCAAGGGGGGGCTGTTTCCGGTGGATTGATCGCGTTTCGGTCTTACACCATGCGGCAGCGCTTGGTCCGCACCGCCGCCACTGGTGACGACGGGTGTCGAGGCGGTGCTTTTGCAGGGAGAACGGGCCAGTCGCTGACAGCAAGTGGCCCTCAAACGTCGCCGGGACCCCAGATTTCTGCCTCCTTTGACGGGATGGGCATTGGGCAGGTCGACTCGTTGGCTTACGACGGCAGCCGAGTGATTCGCGTGTACCACCGCTCACGACGGCCGTAACAACCGCGGGACTACGAGTCGTAAAATACCGCAGAGTGTCATCGGTTTCGGGACCGACTGGTTGATGCCCTGGAGAATCTGGTGGGCCTGTGCGGACCGGCCGGCTGCCATCCGTCGCCGGCGTTGTTCCGTCGAGCTTGCCGGCCGTGGGGCGAAGTTGTGGGGCCACGCCGACAGGGGAGCAAATCACCGTCACAGCGGGCTGGCGACTCCGCGGAAGATGACAGGTTCCAACCCGATTTCATTCGCCGTTTTTATGGGAATTCCGAATCCCTTCGTGAATCTTGTAAACGACTGGGGGCGGACTGGCGGTGATTTACTGGATACAGTCAAGCGGACCGTCGAGCCATCGACATTCTCCAACCCCGAGAAGCGATTTGAATTCCCCCTCCGATGAATACGAGCGATTCATTCGTCCCATCGAGTCGCAGATCATACGCTCGGTGTGGCGGATCACGCAGAATTCGAATGACGCAGAAGATGCCTTCCAGGAAGCGATGACTCAAATCTGGGAGCAGTTGCCACGTCTCCGCGCGCACCCCAACCCGACGGCTCTCGTTCTGCGAATCTGCACCAATGTCGCCTGCGATGCGGTGCGGCGAAAATTACGACGAGATCATCGCGAGCGATCGCGAAATGCGGCCGAAGCCGATTCAACCGCGCGTGACGGAACGGCGGCCGTTCTGGACAGCGAGCGTCGCGATCAGGTGCAAGGGGCAATTGCCCGTTTGCCGGAACAGCAGGCGACCGCCGTCTCCATGCGTTTTCTGCTGTCATGCAGTTACGAGGAAATCGCGCAGGCCCTGGACTGTGCTGAACCGACGGCTCGGGTCCATGTCATGCGCGGACTGAGCCGATTACGAAGTTTGCTGACGAACCATTCCCCTTCCACGACCCTGGAGTAATGGACATGATCCCCGACGCCGATTCAGATGCTACGACCCGACTGTTGAGTGACCTGTTGAAAACGGATCCGCCTGCGGAGGTGGAGGGACGCCTGCGCTCGCAACTCGATGCGCTGCGAGCGCGGATGGAGTCGGTGCCTCTGGTCCGAAGTGACCGAGACGCCCGGCGACGCCCGTGGCGTGTCGGTGCGGCGGCCCTGGTGGCCTTGTCGGCCGTCGTGCTGCTGGCAATTGTGCTCTGGCCGCTTGGTTCGTCGCGGGCGCTGGCACAGATCGTGGCAGCGGTCGCCGCGAAGCCCTGGTTGCACGCCCGTGGTACCGGACCAGACGGCCAGCGAATGGACCTGTGGTTTTCGGCCGATCGGGGAATTCTCGCCTGGCACTCCGGAGAGTCGTTTTTGTTGGTGGATCAGGACCGGCAGACGATGGAGGTCTTCGGGCCCCCCGACGACTCAGGCGCGATACAGCGTCTGCCTCTGGAATTTGTCCCGACTCGAGGTATCGACGCCGCACGGCAGGGTTTCTTGGCGCTGCTCACGGGCGATTTACGGCGGGCGATGAAGTCGGGAGATCAGCAGGTGCTCGAGCATCAGCAGCAGGCGATCTCTATCGAAGGTCGCGGTCTGTTCGAACACCGTTTCGTCGTGGGCCGCGCCGGCGATGCCGAGCCTCGTGTCGAGAACGTGCTGACCGTTGATCCAGAGACGGCCTTGCCCATTGCCTGGCGAATGAAACTGGGGAATCAACAACTGGGAGATTTCAAGGTCACTTACCCCGAGCGTGGCCCGCTGACGATGGCGGCCTTAGGCGTTCCCGATTCGGCGCCGATCGTTGACCAGACTCCGCGAGGCGAATTCAAGAATGTGCTGCGTCTGACAAATACGGCTCGCCGTCGCTTTGATGCCTACCATGCCGTCGTGATCGATTCGCCTTCGGGGGATCGCGCCAGGCACGGTACCTGGTGCCAGATCTGGCGTAAGGGGGACTGCTGGCGAATTGATCGTGGGCAGCGCATGTTCCATAACGACGAAGTTCCTCCCCCGGGCGTTGACGCCGAGAGTTGGTGGCTGCAACAGGCGAAATTGATGCGCAGTTATCCCCGCGAAATCTGGGATGGCAAGCGCTTGTGGACCTTTGAGCCGAATTATCCCACTCCGCGGAGAAACGATGCGGAGGACCCGCATGCGGTGGCAATTGACTCGCTGACTGTCTCCTGTCGCCTGTTGCCAGATCCTCAGGATCCGCAGTCAAATTCAGGCGTCATGTTGCCGGAATATTTTGGGTACGCGTCGCTCAATCGCGGGGTCGCGCTGGGATTCCGGGCGGAAACACGAATGGACACGCTCGACGATCTCCCGATGACGGTCGTTGACATTTTCAGAACGCTCAACAAGTCGCCGAAGAGTACGAGTCCCGAACGGTTCTGGCTGGACCCGCAGCGTGGCAGCATGATTGTTCGCAAGGAGTATTTTCTCGCTGCGGACCCCCAGCAAGCCGTGGGTATTTCCGAGGTGGTCGCGGCCGCACGTACGCCACAGGGATTGTGGTATCCGAAGACCGTACGGCACATCGGGAACAGCGTGTCGCTGGAAGACAACAGCCGCAGCGATTGGTACGACCGTTACTACCTGGAGTTCACTGACGATATCCCGGATCATCTGTTTCAAGGCGAAGCAGTGGATCCGAAGAACTTCTGGACCGTGGTGAAGTCGCCTGCCAGCGAGTGACGGCGTCCGGCAGGCCCAATTTGCGAAACCGGTTCCGGGAGTTGGACGAAATGTACCCTGGAACCGGTATCAGCCAGAAAACTCTGGCTGTCGCATCGTTGTGCATGGGCACATAGGGGCGACCGGTTCGTTCAGGCGGGGGTTTGCGGCGTTATTCAGTCACCCGCCGTGGTGAATTGCATTCCGGGTTCCCGGGGCCGCGCCCCAGCGACTGCGACAATTTTCTTCTATAATTGCAAGGGTCTGAGCGCATTGCAAAATGAGAAGACCGGCAGGAACCCCTTCTCCCCCCTCTCCGCCCCCGGAAGAATTCGGAATTTTCAGCGCCCTGTTTCGGAGCCGCTGTCGTCCATGAGAATAGGGGATCCGGGAGTAACCGAATTTTGGACAACAACACTGATTTGAATCGTTACCGGCAGTATTTGCTGCTGCTGGCTCGAATCGAGATTGATCCGCGACAAGGCCTCCACCTGGATCCCTCGGATGTGGTTCAGCAGACCCTGTTGGACGCGTACCGGAAGCGAGGCCAGTTTCGTGGGACAACGGGAGCGGAAAAAGCCGCTTGGCTGCGACAGATCCTCTCTCATCACCTGATCGACGCCTTGCGTGCCGTCGGACGAAAGAAACGGGATGTGTCCCGTGAACGCTCGCTGGAACTCGAAATCGAAGAGTCCTCACAACGAATTGGCAAGTGGTTGACCACCGAACAGTCCAGTCCCAGTCAAAAACTGGATCAGCATGAACAGGCGCTCCGCTTGGCCGATGCCTTAGCTCAACTGCCGCCGGCGCAACGCGATGCGCTTGTTCTGCAGAATTGGAACAACTCGTCGTTGGCGGAGATCGCCGAGCACATGGGCCGGACTCCGGCTTCGGTTGCCGGACTACTCAAGCGAGGATTGAAACGCTTGCGAGAACTGCTGGCGGAACGCGAATAGGCGGCCCGAGGGGAACTCATTGAGTCGAAGGACGGAGTCATGATCTTGGAAGCAAATGATGAGTCGGAAGGGGATGGGCGGCTCAACGCTATTCTGGCAGAATTGATCCAACAGACTGAAGCGGGCTTAACACCCGATCTGGATGAGGTCGTTCGGCGGAACCCTGAGTTCACCAATGAACTCCGGGAGTTCTTTCAGGACAAAGCACGCTTTGACCTCGTGGCGCGTCCATTCCGACCTGAGATCGATGTCGCGGCAGGACCCGTCCTGGCGGAGGCGACATTCCTTTCGTCTGAGGCGCAATCCGATGCGCAACCGGCCAGTGCAATTGGCGTCGGAAAAAAACTGCGCTATTTCGGCGATTATGAACTGCTCGAAGAGGTTGCCCGTGGCGGCATGGGTGTCGTGTACAAGGCTCGGCAATCGACCCTCAAGCGAATTGTCGCTCTGAAAATGATTCTCTCCGGGCAACTCGCGGGAGCCGATGCTGTGAATCGTTTCTATGCCGAAGCCGAAGCGGCAGCGAAACTGGTCCATCCGAACGTTGTGCCAATCTTTGAAATCGGGAATCACGAGGGACAGCACTACTTTTCGATGGCCTTTATTGAGGGCGAGAGCCTGGCTCATCGCCTGGTGGGAGGGCCGTTGTCCCCCCGCGAGGCGGCACAATTGATGACGAAAGTGGCGGATGCGATCTCGTATTCGCACATCGAGGGCGTCGTACACCGCGACCTGAAACCTGCCAATGTGCTTCTGGACAAGGTCGGCGAGCCTCACGTCACGGATTTCGGCTTGGCCAAACAGTTTTCAACGCAATCCTGTTACGGCACGCCTGCAGAGTCTGTGGCCAATTTGACCGCAACGGGCCAGATCCTCGGGACGCCGAGTTACATGCCCCCCGAACAGGCTGCCGGCAAGACCGACGACGTTGGTCCTCTCGCCGACATTTATTCGCTCGGAGCAATGCTCTATTGTGTGTTGACCGGTCGCCCACCAGTTCAAGCCGCCAGCCCCATCGATCCGCGCCTGCAGGTTCTCGAGCGTGAACCGGATCAACCGCGACAATTGAATCCCCAGGTTCGGCGTGACCTGGAAACAATCT
>JAFEBR010000864.1 GCA_018242565.1 Planctomycetota bacterium
ATCTGAATCCTCCCCCCTTCGCAGGTTCCCTGATTTAAGAAAAACGAAAAAAGGGGTATTGCGGAGAATTGGCAAGACTGATAACGTCCCGCGCCCACGAGGTTACCCGAAACCCCTACTCACCCCCGGAGCAATCATGCACAGCCCCGCTGAATTGCAGGCATGTGTTCACTATGCTAAGGAAATCCGCCCGGATCTCCCCGCAGAAGTCTTCGCCCGCAATCCGCTCCGGCTGTTATGGCTCCCGGTCCATCTGGCCGTCATTGGCTGTTCGATCGCCGCCATTGTCGGCACGGGCATCCCCATTTATGCCAAGCTCGCGCTATCGGTCGTCATCGGCCACAGCTATGGCGTATTAATGTATCTCGCCCACGAGATTCTGCATGGTTCGGTGATCAAAAACAGCTTCTGGCAGAACTGGATCAGCGGCCTGTGCATGCTGCCGTACTGCATCGGGCCGGCTCACTGGAAAGCCTGGCACAACCGGGCCCACCATGGCCACACCACCCAGAGTGGTGTGGACCCCGATTCATTCGGCAACGTGACGATGTTCATGTGCAACCGCGTGGCGCGGTTCATGCTGAAATTTGCCCCCGGTTCGGGAAAGTTGCGCAGCGGCCTGTTTCTCGGATTCTGGTTCTCGTTTCATGCGGTGGTCACGCTGCTGATTCACAGCCAGCGTTACAATTACTGGACTCCTGAACGCCGCCGTCGGCAGATTGCGCTGTTTGCTTTGGAAGTCGGCTTTTGGGGCTGCGTGGCCTACAACTTGGGACTGGCCAATTTCGCCATGATCTACCTCGTGCCGATGGTCTTCGCCAACGTACTGCAGATGTCGTACATTGCCACCAATCACCTGCTGTGCGATGAGACGGCCGATGTGAACGACCCCCTGGCCAACTCGCTGTCGGTCACTGTCCCGACGTGGATGGACTGGCTGCACCTGAACTTCAGCTACCACATCGAACACCACATCTATCCGTATGTGAATTCGTACCACGCGCCGAAGATTCGCGACGCGCTGGTGCATCGCTATGGCAATCGGTATCGACACCTGCCGATTCTGCAAGCGCTGCGATTGCTGTACAAGACACCCTCGGCCCATCTCAGCCAGTCGGAACTGGTGGATATCGAAACCGGAGCCGTGTTCAGCACGCTCGGCCCCGAGGGAGAACTGCCCCACTCATTGGGCTCGGTCCCAGTCCCCGTGCGGCCGCGCCGTCCGCAGGCGGAAAACCAGGCCGAACCCTCGGCCACTCTGCGGCTGGCCGAGGGCACATCGTCCGCCGATGAGACTGTCCGCAGCGAACCGAATCCAATTCGATTGCCCGTTTCATCCGCCCGCCCAGCCCGACAGCGCGCGGCGTGAACTCGGTGACCTCAAACACACAGCCCTGGCCATCCAACCGGATCGCCAGGGCTGTTTTCATTTTCCGAATTGCAGGGGCAATTACCGCTTGGGTTCTGCCGCCGGGTTTGTCGGCGGAGCCCCCAACACGGCGGGCTGACCCGCTGGATCTCCGTGGGCGGCCGCTTCGCGCAACATCTCCAAGAGCTCTTTGACCTTGGCATGCACCGCCTGCGTGTTCCTCACGACGAGTCGGTCGCGATATTGCACAACCGTGCCAGGTCCGCCGCCGTCTTCCCAACTGCTTGGTTCCACGGTCAAGGCCACCAACTCGGCGATCGAATCGGTCACGTAGCTCACTCGCCCGCCGGCGCCGCCACCACCGAAAATTGCTCCGGCCATTCCACCACCGGCCCCTCCAATGAAGCCGCCCGGGGTTCCACTCATCCCACCACCTCCCGCGGCATCCTTCGCTTTGCCCCCCTCGTCTGTGGCCGCCTTCGACGCAGCGCCACCGGGCATCATCATGCGACCGTGGCCTTGCACGCCAAATTGGGCAAAACCGATCGCCCCAGAGTCCTGGGGTCCCTGGGCCGCCGCGGCCGGGAATCCCCCGTTCTGCCCGAAAGGCTGCCCCGTCACCAGCAGATCACGAATGTTGTAGACCCCCACCTCAACTTGTTCCGCCGCGAACGTCTTGGTGGTGATCAACAGATACCCATCACGCAGCGCCCAGCTCAACTGCAGCGGTTCAAGGATCACCTCCAGCACCGACTTCACCGAGAGTTCCGTGTGCTCGACCTTCAAGGTCACGGGCGAATCGGTCGCAATCCCTTCTTCGGTCAAATGCTGTTTGTCGAACAGAATATCAATTTCCAGAATGTCGCGGAGACTCTGGACGGCGTCTTCCAGGGGTGTATCAACGAACACAATGGAGTTGGGCTTGAGACTCTGAGTCAGCTTGGCCTCGACCGCCGCCCGCTGCGGATTCATCGGTTTTCCCAGTCCCGCGACGGGCTGGACCACGACCGGTTTCTGATCCACAGCCTGACGCCCCGCACCGGTCGCCTGTTGAGCCAGGGCCCGCTCGGGCATTCTTAATTGTGGAGTCTCGGGCCAGAACGCCGTAAATAATAAAATCGCCGCCGCCGTGGACGCCACGGTTCCCAGGGTGAAACGCATCATGACTCTCCTTCTGCGAATTTTTGCGATTTGGGTGAAATGATGAGCCAGTTCGGTCGCATCGCCGAACTCGGCCAACGCCTGGCGAATCGCTTCATCCCGAGGGATGCCGCGCGCCGCCAACTCCTCGAGACGGGCTTCGAGGTGATCTCGCAACTCATCTGAGACTTCAGACAGTTGCGACGGTTTGAGCCGCAGAAAGCGGCCCAACAGGGACAGGTACAATTCGAATTCCTGCTCAGGCATGACAGGCTCCAGTTCAGGCGGGACGGGGGACCGCGTCGGCCACCGTGGCCAGCAGCGTGCGGATACAGTCGGCATACTCCTGCCACTCGCGGGCCTGCACCGCCAACCGCTTGCGCCCCGCGTCGTTGATTTCATACCACTTTCGCCGCCGCCCCGTGGAATCATCCCACTGGCAGCGAATCAGCTTGTCGGACTCCAGCCGATGCAGCAGCGGATACAACGTGCCGGCCTGAATGTCCACGGCCCCGCGACTTGCCTCGTGCAACTCCTGCTGCAGCAAGTAGCCGTACTTGGGTCCCGCCGCCAGAATTGACAACACCATCAGATCGAGACTGCCGCGCATTAACTCCGGATTGAATTTTGCCATGACTCCTCTTCTGCCAGGCTCACGTCCATTCCCTGAATACATCGCCTGCATATATATAGCGTGGCGATACTACGCCGTCAACAAAAAAATTGCGGTTTTCTCGGATTATTCGGATCGCGAGACTGAGCCGGCCGCAGTTGAGCCACCAGGCCTGCGCCCGCCTGCGACAAAAGCACGACGATCAGAGACACGACCTTTCGGAGAGAAATGGCTACCAACGATCCTGGCCACCTCCGTGCCGCCAGCACGGCGCCGCGATTGTTTCGCTGCACCGGAAGTCATTGCTTCCAGAAATCGAGAAACGCCTGCGGCCAGAATCGCGCCGGCAGGACGGTTGCGAAATGCGGCGGGTCGGGATGGACAATCATTGGCAAGAGCCCCCTTTTCAACCACCGGTGCCCCTTGGGCAGATGCTTGCGGAAGAAGAATACCGTCGACAGGACTCCTCTCCTGCCACCCGTAAATTGTGCTGGCACGGGCAGTCCAAAACGCCGCGTCTGTTCATTCGTCAAATGATCAGCGAC
>JAFEBR010000865.1 GCA_018242565.1 Planctomycetota bacterium
AATTTCATCCGCAGGACCGACTCGAACCATTGCTGGCCCCCGGCATCTTCGACCTCGAATTGAGCCGGGGTATGAGCCCGAAACTGGGCCCGGGTCTCGAAATCGGCTTCTTCGTCACAGCGGGGTGAGAAGACGGATATGACTCTGTTTGTCCTTTTCATGGCAACTCCTGGCACGTGTCGGATAGTTATTAGTTGTCTATCCTGAACTTTACGCATGACGTGTACAGATGTCAATACGCGAGGTGAACTTTCGTGGGACAAGTTTTCAACTTGTCAGCGCAGAGCGTGTGGCGGAAATGGCCGGGTGGTCTGCTAAAAGATGGGGCTGGCGCGCGGGGTTGGCCGGTGAGACATTCCTGACAAGTTACGAGCTTGTCCCACGATCGGGGGATTTCGCGGTTCCAGAAATCTTGAACCACGAAATACTCGAAATACACGAAAGGGGCGAATACGGAACGGCAGGAACCGCCTGCGGCTTTTGAGAATGCGGTTTCCCGTTGGATCTGTCTCCCGCGTGTCGGCGATGGTCAATCGGCGGAAATGGCTGGGGGCTTTGGCGGAAGACGCGGACAGGGCATGGAAACCCGCCTGGATCGGGAGGGGCCTGCGTCCTCAGCGAAACGCGGCAATTCTGAAAACGGCTTAGGCCACGCCGCTGCAACCGGTGTGGCCCTGAGCAGGTATTTCTTCGGAGTGAGTTGACGAACTAAGGTTGCTGACCTCGCCATCATGGGGACTGTCGCGGGCGACTGCGGCCGGACTCTCGGTACTGACGGAGCAGGGTGGACAACTCGGCGACAATGGTCGGGCGTTCCTGCCAGAGATTTTGGGTTTCCGCAGGATCCGCGGCGAGGTCATAAAGTTGCCCTGTCGGTCCACCCGGCTTGGCCGCTTCTTGTTTGGGTTGTGAAAAACCTCCCGATCCCAGGTGCAAGATCGCCTTCCAGTTCCCCTTGCGGATGGCAAACGCGCCATCCGCACTGTGGAACACGGTTGCTTCACGAATCGGTTCTGGTACCGATTGGCCGCGATAGAGAGGTAACAGGTTGTAACTGTCTTCGGCCGCGTCGTCGGCCAGTGGGTGGTCCACGATCGCCGCGAAAGTGGCCAGAAAGTCGGTGTGACAGATCGTTTGGTCGCAGGTTTGTCCGGCCGGCGTGTGGCCGGGCCAGCGGACGAGGTAGGGGACGCGATGGCCCGCTTCCCAGCAATCCCCCTTCTGGCCGCGCCAGTCCCCATTCGGTTTATGGCCGCTGGCCGCGTAAGGCTCGGGCAGCGGAATGGCTCCATTGTCACTGGTGAAAATGACCAGCGTCTTGTCCAGCAGTTGGCGCGACTCCAGTGCTGCGAGGACACGCCCGACGGCGGCATCGGTCTGAGTGACGAAGTCGCCATATTCTCCCAGCGGCGTGCTCTTCAGGAATTCGTCGGTGGGCACCCAGGGGGTGTGAGGCGACGTCAGCGGAAAGTACAGGAAAAACCGGCGGTCGGCACTTTGTTGCAGCAGGAACTGCTCGGCGCGCCGAGTCAGTTCGGGCAGGACCTCGCGATGCCGGAATCCCGGGGCGGCGGGGCCTTCACGCCAGAAGACGCCGTCGAAGTAGTTGGATTTCGGACTTTTTTCCGACTGAGCGGTGGGCAGGGCCAGGACCCGGTCATTCTGGACGAGAACATAGGGGACCATGTCGAGTGAGGCCGGAATTCCAAAGAACTGGTCAAAACCGGTGTCCAAGGGCCCCGGCCGCAGCGGTTGGGAAAAGTCGGTCTGCGTGTCGCTTCCCAGGCCCAGGTGCCATTTCCCCACGACCGCAGTCGCATAGCCTTTCGCCTTTAAGAGACTGGCAATGGTAAGCCGGTCACGCTCGATCAGCGCCGGGGAATCACCGACCAGCACACCCCGTTGCAGGCGTGTCCGCCAGCAATAACGACCGGTCATTAATCCGTAGCGCGTTGGGGTGCAGACGGCCGAAGGAGAATGAGCATCAGTGAAACGTAATCCTTCGCGTGCCAGGCGATCGAGGTGCGGCGTGCGCATCAGTTTGCCGCCGTAACAGCCCGGGTCACCGTACCCCATGTCGTCGGCGAGAATCAAAACGATATTTGGCGTTTCCGCCTGCACCGCGCTCGGAAGTGTTGTCCATCCGGTCAGGGCCAGCAGCCAGACACAAGTCGTACGAAACATGCTTGTACGTTCCCGTCGAGGAGGGCAGGGCAATGGTGGCGATTCTCGCGTGCCGTGAATGATTGCCACAGGGATTGGAGCAGTGAAGCGACGAGTTCTCAGCCACAGTCGCATTCTCTATGCTTTGAGGACAAATTTCCAACCTGAAATCTGGCACACAGACATGTCGAAACAAACATTACGAGCGCTCGTGTTGGGGGCCGGATACGCCGGGCAGGGGCATGCCCTGGCGCTCAGGAGCGCCGGTGTCGAAGTCGTCGGGATGTCCAGCCGTACGGCGGATGTTGGAGCAAAGATCGCGGCCTCGCTGAATATTCCGCGGTTCAGCGCCAGTTGGCCCGATCTGTTGGCCGATCTGCAGCCCGAGATTGTGGCCGTCGGGACTCCCGGTGGTACCCATCTGGAGATGATTACGGCCGCGATCGAGGCGGGATGTCATGTTCTGGCCGACAAACCGCTGGCCACTACGGCGGCAGACGCGCGCCAGCTTTTTGAACTGGCACAACAGCGCGGCGTTAAAACCGCCTATGCGGCGAGTTACTGGTACCAGCCTCAGGCCTTGTTCGCCCGACAACTGATCGCCGCAGGGGTGTTGGGCAAAGTGGTCGAGATGGAAGGGATCTCGCATTTCAACTGGCCGCCGTTGATGCCGTTTGGATGGCCCCATCGTCTGGAAATGGGTGGTGGTCGGCTCAATAACAATTTCCCTCACAAACTGGCGATTGCACAAAACGTGTTGCAGGGTGAAGTGCTGGCGGTGATGGGAGAAAGCCGTCGAGATCTGGAGCGCGTCCCGGTTGCCGGTCAGATTCATGACTTTCGGGAATTCTCGCGACAGGCGATGTCTCCGGAGCAGGCCGCCCGCCTGCAGTGGGCCCCAGTCAACAGCGACTGGGCGTACACCGCATTGTTGCGGATTGGTCGGCCAGAGCAGGGACTCGATGACGCGGTCTCCGTGACGTTTCGGCACTCGGCCTTGCGCCAGGGGCGACACGGCGATTACATGGCGATCTATGGCGAAAAGGGAACGATCCATGTCGAGGGAACGTACATGCAGGGGCCGGTCTATCTGAAAACAGATGGTCCGACCTGGGAAGAACTCCCCATCCCCCTCGCAATACGTGACGCCTTGCCCGCGGAACCCGACAACACGCAACGCAACTGGAATCAGTTGGCCCGCGAGTTTGTCGCCGACATTCAAGGATTGACCCACCCCCGTTATCTGACTTTCCGGGACGGGTGGATCTATCAGGAAGTCATCGACACGATCCGCTCCAACCGTTGC
Organism: Planctomycetota bacterium; assembly: GCA_018242565.1. Lineage (GTDB taxonomy): Bacteria > Planctomycetota > Planctomycetia > Planctomycetales > Planctomycetaceae > JACQFH01. The sequence goes on from JAFEBR010000865.1 coordinate 3,470, forward strand.
TGGACCATGACGCCCGGTTAAAGGGCCAGGTGTCAATCAAAGTCGGTCGACACGATGAATGGTTATTTACTGAACTTGATCCGCGCGACACGTGCGAAGCGGCCACTCGCATCTTTCGAGGGGATAAGTTTAAAGGCCGTGGGCAGCCAGACGGGGCGAGATTGCTTTTCTTCGTCGAGTTTTTCCAGCAGTGGCAATTTAACCCCTTTGCCGAGGGCCTTGTACGTGTCGGCAGGAGTCTGGTGCAGATAAATGCGGGGTTGAGA
>JAFEBR010000866.1 GCA_018242565.1 Planctomycetota bacterium
CACATCGGGATGATACACCGGCAGGTCGTTGCGTTCGCGAAAGGAAATTCCGAACAGCTTGTGCATCGTGAAGAACACGCCATTCTTCAGGACTGAATCGAGTTTGAAGTACGGGCGGATCGCCGCTTCGTCCATCTGGTAACGGGCCTTGCGGACTTTCTCGGCGTAGTATTCCCAGTCCCATGGCTCGATGGGATGGCTCGCCCCCGATTCCTTGATCATCGCCTCGAGGTCTTTCGCTTCCTGGCGGACGCGTTCCATCACGCCGGGCACGAGGTCGGTCAGCATCTTGCGAGCGGCCGCGGGATTCTTGGCCATCTGATTCTGCAGCTTGTATGCCGCGTGGTTGTCGTACCCCAGGATCTTCGCCCGCTCGGCTCGCAACTGGGCGATCTCGCGGACGAGACCGCGGTTATCGATTCCCCCGTTGCGTCCCAGGCCACGATAGGCCGACGCTTCCCAGACGCGCTGCCGCAGGGCCCGGTTGTTCAGCGACGGCAGCACGGGCACGCGCGTCGTGTTGGAAATCTGCAACAGGTATTTACCTTCGAGACCCCGCGCCTTGGCCGCTTCGGCGGCGGCGGCAATCTCGGCGGCCGAGAGACCGTCGAGTTCTTTGGCCGAGTCCACGATCACCGCCCGTTCCTTGGCGATGGCCAACAGATTCTCTTCGAACTTGGTTTCGAGCTTCGAGAGCTGTTCGTTCAGCGAGCGAATGCGGACCTGTTCCTGATCACTGAGCCGGGCCCCGGCCCGCACGAAGCTTTCGTAACGCTGCTTGAGCACTTCAGCCTGTTCTTCGGTCAGCTTCAGCGAGTCTTTCTGCTGCCACAGTTTTTCGACCCGCTGAAACAGCGGACGGTTCAGCAGAATGTTGTCGGTATGGGCAGCCCGCAGGGGGGCCAGTTCCGTTTCGATCGTCTGCAGCGGTTTCGTTTTCTCGGACGAGGTGAGATTCGAGAAAACATTGTCCACCCGGGTCAGCAGCACTCCCGAACGTTCCATGGCGACGATCGTATTGTCGAACGTGGGGGCGTCGGTCTGACTGGCGATCGCCTTCATCTCATCCAGCTGCTGCTGCATGGCGAACTGGAACGTCGGCAGGTAATGCTCGACGCGGATCTTGTCGAACGCCGGTGCCTGGAACGGCAGCCGACTCTGCGTGGCGAACGGATTATCGGCCGACAGCGGCGCCGGCTCGGCCGCCATGACGCCGTGACTCACGCTCCACAAGGCACCCGTGCCACCAACGACCAGCGCCACCACCGCGGCGAATTTCCTGAAGCGTTGCGAATCGATCCCTGTCTGGAAAAAGTTCACGAAAGTTCCTCTCTGGTCACGAGTTGAACAAATCTCTGCACCACACCGGCCACCGCACGAGGCGGGGGCGGGTCCACATCACGGCTGCCGCATTCTAACAACGCAACCCCCGACCTTCGAGGCTCCACAAAACTGAGCGCGTTGTACAGCAGAGTCCGGCTCGGTTTGATCCCAAAGCCACCCACATTTCGGCTCCCCCTTTAAAAGGGGGGCAGTGAGGGTCGCAGCGGCGGCGAGACTTGCCGATCGTTCTGTTCCGAGCACCAACAGCCCAGCCCGGCCACGTCTGCTCGGTAGCTGTCAATCATCGCCTCGACCGGCACAGGGCCGGCCGCGGGCCTGGGCCGTGTTGTGCCACGTTTAGCAGGCAATCGTGGATTACACCGATGACACGACACGAAAACTGCAAAATTCGTAATTCCATTAATGAATGTCGAATTGGCCTCTGCAATCGAAAGCACTGACGGAACTGGGACGCACGAGGTTAGCCCCGCAGGCGACCAAACCCGTAAGGCCAAACATCCCTGAATTAAAGCCAAAAATGACCAGAATAACGTGGATTACCGTTTCAAGAGCCTTTTGACTTCCTCAATGCGGCGACATTTCCCGTCGAGATGGATGACTGCGTGACAATTCGGACACACCGGCCGCAGATCAGAAATCGGGTCTACCTCATATTCGTCGTCAATCGCAGACAACGGGGTCACATGGTGGACGTGTATAAACCCTTCGGCCAACGTTCCATAAACCGCGCCGAAATTCAATCCGCACACCACACATGATGACCCATAATGGGCTATACAACGTTCCCGCGCGATTGCGTTGCGCTCATACGCGTTGATTTTAACCTGGCAGACGGAACCTTCAAATAACGCACCCATTATCGCTTCCTCTTCAGGCAGCCGAAACGGTTGCACAAGGAGAAGAGGAAACGGAAATCGCTTTGAATCACAATGGCTGCAGTTCTTGACAGTGAAGCCTTGTTCGGTTGCCCATTCGATCAGCTCATGGAAATTCACCGAACAGACTTTACGGGCCTTGGTGTAACAGCCGTTCTTGTCAGCCAAGTATTTTTGGAAACTGCATCCCTGATGCATGCAGCCACGACCACTGGCGTTTTCGCGTTTGTCCTGCGCGTAGTGGATCGTGAATCGTCCTTTGGCGTTCTCTGTCATGTGGTATCCATCCACATGCGCCTGCCTCCAGGCTTGGAACTCCTGGTGGGTTTTTGCATCAGTGCCATGAAATATGCGGATCATGGAATGAACTCTGGTTGCTCGTCGGGGGATCACTGGCCATCCTCCCAGACTGGCTGACAACGATGGCGAACTCAGTCGTGGGACAACCCCGTGATAGCGGTTGGGGAAGAAATTCGCAACGGGCTCGGTTGCCGAATGAATGGTTGCCCCGCATGGGCGAAAAACTGCGTGCGGAGTCATTCCCTCCAATTTTCGATATTCAGTCCGGGTACAGCGCGGAGGTCGCTATCGGTGGTGACTACGGTACAACCACCGAGTGTCTTCGCGATGGCTGCAATCATCGTATCGACCACCCCGATTGGTCGTCCCAATCGTGCCAGCTCGGCATGAAGTCGTCCGTATTCGAACGCTGCCGCCGGATCGAATGGCCAGAGTTTCAATGCCGCCAAGGCTGCCTTGAGGCTCGCCAGATTTCGCTCGCGACTCGCGCTGCGCTCAATCCCCGCGACCATTTCAGCCAATACGGGCATGGCGATCCCAATGGAATTCCCGGCTGCAACTTCACGCCGAGCGCGGTCGAATACGCCGTACCGACGATTGACGAAGTCACTGGCAGCGTTGGTATCGAGCAGAAACCGAGTCAATCCCACATCCCCCGCAACTTTTCGGCGTGCTCGGCAAATTGCAGCTTGTCACGTTCACGCTCAGCACGCCGTTGCGCTTCCCAGGCGGCCTGTTCCACTTCGGACATGTCCAACGGCTGGACTCGATCCATGGCAGCCAGGGTTTCGGCGATTCCGGCAGCGACGAGCGCGTCGGCTTCCACCTTGAAATGGGATTCCAGCGGGTGGATTTCAACCTCGGTACCATCGGGCCAATTAGCCGGTACGCTGACATCCAGCCGTCCGTCTTTAACCGTTCCGGTAATCATTATCCTGGTGACCTCCGCGGTCAGCACG
>JAFEBR010000867.1 GCA_018242565.1 Planctomycetota bacterium
GAGTACCAGTACATCCACAGCAAGCTGCCGGATCCAATCGTCGCAGAGGCGGGTGCTACCGGCGGATATGACACCCTCTGGTCATTCACGTTGGACCCAATGTACGAGATTAATCCTAAAAGCGCAGTCACCTTCTACGGAGTAGGTGGTGGTGGCTTCTATCGCAAGGTCACGAACTTCACTGATCCGCAGCAAGGCGTCTATTGCGACTACTTCGGGTTCTGCTACGGAGTGACGCAGGATGTACCACAAAACGGACGTTCGGTCCCCTTCGAGCGCAAGATCTGGAATTGCTCGGGTGTCAATCGGGCCTGCCATTCGGATTCACTCAGTTCCAGTCGAGAGACTTCGAACGGACCCACGAGTTGGCCGAGCGTGTTGAACACGGAAATCTGGACCATCGCAATCTGCCTTTCGTACGCCGGGCAGGTTCCCTGCGGAAACCTGCCCAGACAGTGTGTGCTCAGATCACGGTCGGTTGGGGGCCTGACCAACGGGTGCAGATCAGGCCGGGACATCAACCACCGTGGATTGTCATTTTGGATGCCTGATTTTTGGCTTGGTTCCGCGTGAGGGCAAGTCGAGAAGGGGGCCGGGGGCCGTTCGGTGCGGAATACCGGTCAGAACCGGGCCTAACTTGAGGATTTCCAATTGTGGGGATTTGGCAGACTTTTCCGGTTCTAATGAAGTTGACGGCTGAATCTGGTCGAAAAAAAGTTGTCGGATTGAACAAATCCCACAAGCCTGCCAGAACGCGGGTTTCTCCAATGTGTTCCTGAAGGAATGTACCGGGGCGATTGGAAGAAACACGGGAGATTCCCGCGACTGGCGGCCATTTCTTCTCAAGAACCAGCGAACGGCTGTCGTTAGCCTGTGGACAGGCCCGTCAGATTGGTCGATTCTTCGCTGGACCGCGACACTTGGCGGGTTCATTGGGCTTGGCCCACCGCTGCGGTGGTCAGACCGCTTGCTCAGCGACTTTCACCGTGCAGCCGATTCCGCCATAATCAAAGGTCTGGCGGCGTGTGGCCTGCGGTGCTCTGCGGGTTGTCTCCGCTGCAAAACTTTTGTCTGCGGCCGCATCCGTGATGCCGCGTGGGATTCGTGGAGAAGCAACCATGGACTTTCGCTCACAAATCGTTCGGGCCCAAACTCGGCGGCATTTTCTGAAGACCTGCCAGACCGGCATCGGCGGCATGGCACTGTCCGGATTGCTGGGCAACAAGGGCATGGCGGCACCTGCCAGCGAGAATCCACTCGCTCCCAAGGCACCCCCGCTTCCTGCGAAAGCCAAGCGGATCATCTATCTGGAAATGGCAGGGGCGCCCCCGCAGCAGGAACTGTTTGACTACAAACCAAGTCTGGTGAAGTTAAACATGCAGCCCTGTCCGGATGAACTGTTGAAGAATCAGCGCTTCGCTTTCATCAAAGGGCACCCCAAGCTCCTGGGATCCCCCTTCAAGTTTCAGCAGCATGGCCAGGCCGGGACCTGGGTCAGCGAATTGCTGCCCAACATGAGCAAAATCGTCGACGACATCGCCGTGATTCGCTCGATGAGTACGGATCAGTTCAATCACGCGCCGGCAGATCTGATGCTGTTTACCGGCTCACCACGGTTTGGCAGCGCGTCGATGGGTTCATGGATCACCTACGGGCTTGGATCTGAAAGTCAGGATCTGCCGGGGTTCGTGGTTTTGATCAGCGGCGGCAGCGATCCCACCGGGGGGAAGAGCACCTGGGGGAGCGGGTTTCTGCCTTCTGTCTATCAGGGGGTGCAGTGCCGGACCTCGGGCGAACCGATTCTGTATGTCAACAACCCCAAGGGGATGGATCGTGCCACCCGCCGACGCAGTCTCGATGCGCTCAAGAAGCTCAACGAGATTGAGTTGCGGGATGTTGGTGATCCGGAAACCCAGACGCGGATCAGCCAGTACGAACTGGCCTATCGCATGCAGATCGCCGTACCCGACGTGATGGACATCTCCAAAGAGCCCAAGCACGTTCAAGAAGCCTACGGTGCGGTTCCGGGCGGGGCGTCGTTTGCCAACAACTGTCTCTTGGCCCGGCGGTTGGTCGAACGCGGAGTCCGCTACGTGCAGCTCTTTGACTGGGGCTGGGACATCCACGGAACCGGGACCGGGGACGACATCATGAACGCCCTGCCGCGAAAGTGCAAAGACGTCGATCAGCCGATTGCCGCGCTGATTCAGGATCTGAAAACGCATGGCTTGCTCGACGACACGCTGGTCGTCTGGGGGGGGCGAGTTCGGCCGCACGTCGATGAACGAAGCTCGCGGCGGTTCGACGTTCCTGGGACGAGATCACCATCCGCATTGCTACACGATCTGGATGGCCGGCGGCGGAATCAAGCGGGGCATCAACTACGGCCAGACCGATGAATTTGGTTATTTCATCACCGAAAACCAGATCGGTCCCCACGACCTGCAGGCCACGATACTGCATCTGATGGGACTCGATCCCTACAAATTCACGTTCCAGAACCAGGGGTTGGACCAGCGCTTGATCGGTCCGGAAAACAGTCCGCGGATCCTGCGGGACCTGATCGCCTGACAGGCCGGTCTTGGGCTTCCACAGGTTACCGGCATTCCCTACTATTTCCCCTTCTTCAATTCCAGGATCTGGCAACAACATTCGGCCAGGGAAGTCCCCTGGCTCACCGAGGAGCACAACTGATAATGGCTGAACAAAAGGCAACAAACGTCCATTGGCACGAACACTCTGTTTCGAAAGCCGAACGCTGGCAGTTAAGCGGTCACAAGGGAGCCATTTTGTGGTTCACCGGTCTGTCGGCCAGCGGTAAGAGCACCGTCGCCAACACGGTTGATCACAAACTGCATTCCATGGGTAAGCGGTCGTTCGTGCTCGATGGCGATAACATCCGCATGGGGCTCAATAAGAACCTCGGATTCTCGGCAGAAGATCGCGCTGAGAACATCCGCCGCATCGGCGAAGTTGCCAAGCTGTTCACCAGCGCGGGCGTCCTCGCATTGACGGCTTTCATTTCTCCCTACCGGGCCGACCGCAATGCCGTGCGGGCTTTGCTGCAGCCCGGCGAATTCATCGAAATCTTCATGGACACCCCCATTGAGATCTGCGAAGCCCGCGATCCCAAGGGACTCTACAAGAAGGCGCGTGCCGGGCAGATCAAGGGTTTCACCGGTATCGATGACCCGTACGAAGCTCCCGAACAGCCGGAACTCGTGCTCGACGGCGGCAAGAAGTCGATCGACGAATGTGCCGACGAAGTCATCGCCTATCTGCAGAAGCACGGCTTGCTCAGCCTCTAATCACTGAGTTGGCTGATGTGATCATTGGCCGCGCCCCTGACTGTCGATTAACCAGACGGTTCAGGCAGGCGCGGCTGTTTTTTTGGGCCACCCATTGTCACCGCTGGCTGCGACCCGTCATACCGTTACGACGAAAGCAGCCCGCGCAGCACACCTGGAAAGGGCGGCAGGGCCACTTCCGGATCCGCCAGATTCGGGTGCCACGCTTTTTCCCATTCCAGACTGAACCAGCCGGTGTAGCCATCGTCGACCAGTAACTTCAGCGTCATCGCGGCGGGGAATTCTCCGGCACCGAACAATTCATAATCGGCTTCGCGATGTCCCCGATTGACACTCAGAGCCCGTGCCGCGGCTTCCCGCTCGGCGGCCGTCTTCTCTTTCTGATGTCCGGTTGACGAGTCCTTCCAGTGCGTATGCCGAATCCAGGGCTTCAAGCGAGCATACGTCCCGTCCAGCGGTTCGTTGCAGAAACGCCACGGATGGTGTGTATCCCACACGATGCCCACGCGGGGGTGCTGCACTTTGGTCAGGACCTCCAGCAGTCGATGTGAGTCCGAGAAATCGCCATGGGTCTCGATCAGAACATCAACGCCAAGTCCCCGGTGTTCCGAGTGTTCTCCCAGAGCGTCCAGACCGCGAGCGATATGCTGAATGACCGCTTGCCGTGCGGCCGCGTGTTCGACGGCTGGAAGGACATCGCCAAATACCCGGATAAAACCGGCTCCCAGCCGATGTGCCAGTTCGAGGTAGCGTTTCCCGATCGCGAGGTCGGCATCACGGGCCGACTGATCGGCGTGGTCAAACCGGACCGACGAGGCCAGTCCGCAGATCTGCACGCCGTGCGATTCGAACAGGGTGCGACTGGTCGACAGGTTCTGATCTGAGAACTCGGGTCGCGCGAGCAGATCGGTTTCGCGTTCGATTAGTCGCACCTCGACGCCGGCGTAGCCGTATTCCGCGGCTCGTCGGGCAATGTCACCCCACGACCAGTCGGGACAGGCCAAAGTAGAAAACGAGATTCGCGGCGACCAGGGACGCATGACACTTACTTCTTGGGACCCTTGGGATCCAGATTCAGGTCGAGTTCTTCGCGAGAGACTTTCGATTCGACTCCATGGTCTGGAACTTCGGCTTTGGCCAGCCACAGAAACGCATTCAGCACGACTTTGCGGAACTGGTCGTTCCCCCAATTGTCGTGAAAATGTCCACCCGTGAAACCGAAGCCACGGCCGCCATCTTTCCGCTCGACAGCCCACATCATCGCCTCGGCCCGTCCCTTGGCGGCCTGAATGTGTGGATAAGGACCCGCAGGATAAACGTACGGGCCATTGCGGATCGCGTCGGACGGTGCGGCTACAAGAATCGGCTGAAATTTCAATTCCGATTCATCGGCTGCTTTATCACCAGACAAGTCTCCCACGAAGCGCATATTGAAATACCATTCATCCTTGATGGTGAACGGTTTGACGCCGCGGGTGATGGGATGATTCGGGAACGCCTTGAATTCCGGTTCCCAGATCGGATTACACGAGAACATGTGTTCGTAGTAACCGCCGATCCAGCGTTTGAATTCCTGCCCCGCTTGAGCAGCGACCACTTCTACCCCGTAGTGCATGCAGCCGAGGCCCACCCCCTTTTTCGTCCATTCCTCGGCCATTTTCAGCCGCCGACCGTTTTCCTGCACGAGTTCATGTCCACCACCGCCATCCATGTAAAACACGATGGCGTCGGCTCCGTCAAATACTTTCTCGTCTTTCGGCCAGCCATTGAGGACAACTTCCACTTTGATCTGCGGCACGTCACGCAGACATTTTGCCAGCAACTGCGAACCGGCATTGAACTCGTGCATGCGCGGCGGGTGTGATGGGCGGCCGGCAATCAGCACCAGTTTTTTCGGAGCGTCGGCGGCCTGCAGGCTGCCGAGACTGACGCCGAAAACAACCAGCAGCATTCCCAAAATGGAAAACTTCATGGGGGGGCTCCGTGGATGAGAATTCGCCGGGTTCTGCAGGCAAATTCCGGTTGGGTTTCTGAATCCTGCCGAGTGCCGCGCCTGCGGCACCTTTGGCCACCGATCGACTGCGAGAGGCCAATGCCCGATTCTAAACAAATTGCCGACGGTCAGGCAGTGTGCGCTGAAACGCCAGTCGGTGGCCGAGCGAATTACGAAGCCGCGTCGACGTCTTCGGGTTCGGTTTCGTGCTCTTCGTCGGCGTGTTCTTCACCTTCGACGTTCAAAGGCTTCTGTCGGCCGGTCATTTCGTACAGAAACCGCGAGGGCATGGTGGGACGCGGTTTGCCCCATTTCATGCGACTGGTGGCCCGCGTCAGCGTCAGATGGTCGCGAGCCCGGGTGATGCCCACGTAGCAGAGGCGGCGTTCTTCGGGAATGGTCTGCTCGGCATCTTCCAGAGCCCGGCGATGCGGCAAGAGACCTTCTTCCATGCCGACCAGAAACACCCGGTTGAATTCCAGTCCCTTGGCGCTGTGCAGGGTCATCAGCTTGATCCCCTGCCGCGACAATTGTTCGTCTTTGTCGATCTCTTCGTCGCGACCGGTGAGGGCCGAGTCTTCCAGAAAGCCGTTCAAAGTGGGGTCGGCGACCCGGCTCTCGTACTGCGAGAGGGCATTGGTCAATTCGGCGAGCGATTCCATGCGCTGGTCCTGCTCGGCGGGCTCATCGTATTGCTTGCGAACTTCAGCCTCGTAGTTGATCTCCTGCAATAACTCCTTCACCAGCCGGCTCATCTGCTGCGGATAGGCCAGGAATTGTTCGCGGTACTTCAGGATCAGGTTGCGAAACTGGTTCAGCGCCATGCGGGCGGCCGGCGGCAACTGGGGGTCCGTCAGGGCTTCGGGAATCACCTGCCAGACTCGACTTTTCTGTTGCACCGCCCGGCTCAGCAGTTTCTCGACGGTGCCCGAGCCAATTCCCCGGGCAGGCACGTTGATGATTCGCAGCAGCGAAATTTCATCTTCCGGATGGGCCAGCACTTTCAGGTACGCCAGCAGGTCGCGGATTTCGCGGCGGTCGAAAAAGCTCATACTGCCCAGCAGCACGTAGGGCAGTTTGGCCCGCCGCAGTTCGGTTTCAAACACGCGGGGTTGCTCGTTGGTACGGAACAGAATCGCAATGTCGGCCGGATCGACGTTTTTCGATTTGATGATCCAGTTGATTTCCCGGACAACTTCGACCGCTTCGGTTTCTTCGTCGGGAAACTCGCTGATCCGCACACTGTTGGGCCCGACCTTATGGGCCACGAGTTTCTTGTTGTGCCGTTCGCGGTTGTGCTTCACCAGTTGGTTGGCCAGTTCCAGAATCTTGTCGGTGCAGCGGTAATTGTCTTCCAGACGGATGACGTGGGTTCCGGGGAACATCTGGGGAAAATCGAGGATGTGCTTGACCTCGGCTCCACGCCACCCATAAATTGATTGATCGTCGTCCCCCACCACGCACAGGTTACGGTGCAGGCGGACCAGCGATTCGACGATTTCGAACTGCATGCCGTTGGTGTCCTGGTACTCGTCGATCTGCACGTGGGAAAAACGCGACTGGTACCGTGCCAGGACTTCCGGATGGCCTCGAAAGAGTTGCTGGGTCAGAAACAGTAAATCGTCGAAATCGACCGATGCCGAGTTTTTCAGATTCGTCTGATATTTCCGGTAGGCGGCCGCCGCCAGGAACTCGCGGTCGTTTTCGGCGGCTTCGCGGGCTTCGGCCGGGTGGATTCCGTGCGTTTTCCATTTGCTGATGATCGACAGCAGATCGCCCGGCTTCAGCGATTTCTCGCTGACCCGGATCTCCCGCAAGGCCGTCCGGGCGATCGATTCCTGATCGCCACGGTCGCAGATGGCAAAATCGAGAGGATACCCCAGAGCCGTAATTTCCTGGCGCAGAATCCGGACGCAGAGCGAGTGAAAGGTGCAGACCAGCGGTTTTTTGGGCATTTTCTTGCCCAGCAGCGCCGTGGCCCGCTCCTGCATTTCGCGGGCCGCCTTGTTGGTGAAGGTCACCGAAAGAATCCGGTCGGGCACGACTCCCGAGGCGATCAGTTGCGCCATGCGATAGGTGATGACTCGGGTTTTTCCCGATCCCGCGCCCGCCAGAATCAGCAGGGGACCGTGCAGGGTCTGCACGGCCTCGCGTTGCGCCGGATTGAGTTCTGCCAGATGGTTCATATAATTGAAACTGCGCCCGCAAGATCTGTCGAACGGATCACGCGAATGAAAATGTCTACCCAAAAATGGATGCTGGGAACGCGTGATTGCCAGTCTCAGACTGGCGGATCACGGGGATTGCCCGCTCACTGACTGGCACGCTGACGGCCGGATTCCGGCTCGGGAGCGAACGCGAGTTATAGTGTGGAGATTTTGCGGATTGCAAGCGGCTGAAAGGAGATTGCGAATGAGTCGGGTGTTGTCGCTGATACTGGCCGGAGGCAAGGGGGTCCGGCTGGAGCCGCTGACCCGCGATCGGGCCAAACCTGCTGTCCCCTTCGGGGGAGTGTACCGCATCATCGACTTCACTTTGTCGAACTGCATTAACAGCGGACTGCGGCGGATTCTGCTGCTGACGCAATACAAAGCGGCCAGTCTCGATCGGCATATTCAGCTCGGCTGGCGGTTTTTGTGCCGTGAGCTCGATGAATTCATCGACGTGCTCCCCCCGCAGCAGCGCATCGACGACCACTGGTACCAGGGGACCGCCGACGCGGTGTACCAGAATATCTACAACATCGAGCGCTACGATCCCGACTACATCCTGATCCTGTCCGGGGACCACATCTACAAGATGGATTACTCGGAAATGATCCGGGATCACATCCATGCCGAGGCCGACGTCACGATCGGGTGCATCCCCGTGCCCCTCGAAGAGGGGGATCAGTTCGGCATCATGCGGATCGACAATCAGCATCGGGTCACTGATTTTCGAGAAAAGCCCAAGTTTCCCGATCCAATGCCCGGCGATCCTTCGCGGTGCCTGGCCTCGATGGGAATTTACGTGTTCAATGCGCGGTTTCTGTTCGAGCAACTGTGTCAGGATGCCACGCTCCATGACAGCCAGCATGATTTTGGCAAGAACATCATCCCCTCGGTCATCAACACGCACGTGGTCCGCGCATTTCCGTTTCACGACAAGAATACGGGGCGCAGCCGATATTGGCGCGACGTGGGAACGCTCGATGCATATTACGAGGCCAACATGGATCTGGTGGCCGTGCATCCCGAATTGAACATGTACGACAACGACTGGCCGTTGCGGACATATCAGCCCCAGTGTCCACCGCCGAAATTTGTGTTCGCCGACACGGCCGGCGCCAATCCGCGGGCCGGCTTGGCGCTCGACAGCCTGGTCAGCACGGGGTGTATCCTGTCGGGGGGGCAGGTACGCAACAGCGTCCTCTCGCCCAACGTTCGCGTCAACAGTTGGGCCAGTGTGGAAGGATCGATTCTGTTTGACGAGGTGGTCATCGGCCGCCACGCACGAATCCGCCGGGCGATCATCGACAAGCGCGTCCGCATTCCCGAAGGAATGGAGATTGGCTACGACCTCGAACAGGATCGAGCCCGCGGGTTTGTCGTGACCGACAGCGGCATCGTGGTCATCGGTAAGTCCGATTCACTGGATGATCTGAATGATTCTTCTGATGACTGGCGAGCGAGTTTGTAGGTGAAATTTTATATATAATAAAATAAATAATTATATGAATCGCGTTTCAGTATCTGGGGACGCTGGGGTCAATCTGCTGTGACCACTGGTCGATGCCCCCGGCCATGCTTTTGACGTTCTCGAATCCCTGGCCGCGCAGCCAGTTCGTCACACGCAGGCTCCGTCCGCCGTGGTGGCAATGGACCACGATTTCGCGATTCCGGTGCGGTTCGAGTTCGCCTAGGCGTTCCTGGATGGCGCTCATCGGTACAAGCTGGGCGGTGGCGATATGGGCTCGCTGGTATTCATCGGCCTCGCGGCAATCGACGAACAGAAAATCGGCCCCCGTGTCCAGCATGGACTTGACGGTCTGGCAGTCGATTTCCAACGGGATCTTCTTCGGTTCAGGCATGGTGAGACGGGTCACTTCCAAGAGGCACAATAGTCCACGGACAACAGCCGCATTCTCATCGAGACGGCGTCGTTTGTGAAGTGCATGCCGCATTCCGGGATCCGGCGCGGACGTTCAGCGCCAGGCCAAGATCGCCCTATGAAGCGAAGATGTCTGACTCTGGGCCACTGGGTCAAGAGTCGTATTCCGCTGGGTTTGGGATCAGGTCATTCCACCTCCGTTAGATCGAGACTGCGCCAGCAATACCAACTGGCGACGGTGGCGTACGGACGCCACGGGTTGGCGATCTCCAGGCTCTGCTGTTTGTCTGGTAATTCGGGCAGGCGATACAAGTTGCGGATCGCCGTCCGGATTCCCAGGTCGTCATAAGGAAACACATCCAGCCGTCCCAGCGAGAACATCAGAAACATCTGCGCCGTCCAGACGCCGATTCCGGTGACTTGCACGAGTTCGGCGATCACCTCCCCATCGGTCATCCGGGGCGTTCGTGACAGACGGACTGTTCCGGCATCGACCTTGGCGGCGAGGTCGTGCAGGTATCGTGCCTTTTGTGGCGAGACTCCGGCGGACCGAAGCTGTGCCTGTGTCAGCGCGGCCAGGTTGCCGGGGTTGATCTTTTCCGGTGCGACCAGGGCTTCCAGTTTCTGGCGAATGGACTGGGCCGCCTTGCCGGAAATCTGTTGTGAGATGATCGAGCGGACCAGCATTTTGAAATGATCACGATCGCGCTGGAGCGTGAAAGGACCCACCTGCGAAATGACACCCTTCAACACCTGGTCCTTGCGGCGCAGGTGTCGGATTGCCGCCGTGATGTCGTCAGGCGTCCAGGCCATACGGGTAACGAGGCTGTGCTCGAAGACAAGAGAAATACGCCGCGGCAGGTTGCGGCGCGAATGATCGTGTTGCCAAACCCGACGTGATCAGCCGCCCGGAGAACCCGCTGCCCTCCAGGCGGTTGTCGACGTGGATTTGCAGTGCTGCGTTCAGGCGACCTTTTTCAAGTGGCCGGCGATGCGTTCGAAATCGTTGTTCGAACCGAACGGAATGATCAGTTTTCCGGAGTCCTTCCCCTTCATTCGGATCTCAACTTTGACACCCAGTAATTCCCGGAGCTGCTGTTGCAGTTCGAGGATGTGGTTGCTGGGGCGCTTCCCCTTGGCAGGTTTGCCTTTGCCTTCCGCGCCATGGAACGGGACCGTCGCTCCATCGGAGGACAACAGCTTGTCGCGGACTTCGTCTTCCACCTGACGGACAGACAGCTTTTCGGCTTCGATACGTTTGCACATGGCAATCTGGTGCGACTCTTCTTCGAGCGGCAGCAGAGCCCGCGCGTGACCCGCGGAAATCTTGCCAGCCGACAAAGCGATTTTGACCTGGTCGGGCAGTTCCAGAAGTCGCAGAAAATTGCTGACGGTGGAGCGGTTCTTACCGAGCTTCGCCGACAGCTCTTCAATCGTGCCGCCGAACTTGTCGAGGTAGTTCTGGAAGGCCTGAGCCTTTTCCAGATCGTTGAGATCAGCACGCTGGACGTTTTCGACGATGGCCACTTCGCAGACCTGCTTGTCGTCGAGGACGACCACTCGGCAGGGGACCCGCGCGAGTCCGGCTTTGCGCGCCGCCAACAGGCGGCGTTCACCGGCAATCAACTGATACGCGCCTTCGTGGGCTCGCACCAACAGGGGTTGCAAGATGCCGTGTTGCGAAATGCTTTCGGCCAGTTCTGCGAGTTCCTCCTCGGCGAAATCCTTCCGCGGCTGGTAGGGATTCCGCGAAATCAGCGCCTCTTCGATTTCTCCGAATTCACCCACGGGAGCTTCGACTGCCGGATGTGACTCTTCCAGAATGGCCGGTTCACCCAAGCCCCCGAGCAGCGATCCGAGGCCACGTCCCAGGCGACGTTTGGGAAGGCCGGTTCCCTCGGCCGACGGGTTCGGATTCTGTTGCGGATTCTGGGGAAATTCGACTGTGGCAGGTGTCTGTTCATCCATGGGCCTACACTCCTTCCGTGGTGGTGGGGGCCGCCGTTTCACGTGAAACGACAGCACGACGACTCTTATACGATTTATTCGTCAATTTCAGCCCCAATTCTGAACACCGATCCGTCGGCATCCTGATGCGAAATCAACGCAGAGTGCAGGTCTTGTGTGAACTGGAAAGACTGGGCTATTTGAGGAAATAGACCTCGACCTCGTGTTCCTGTCGGCGTTCGCGCTGGACGATCGCATCATCCAATACGACGATGTCGCTGGGGACGAATCGGTACTTACCCACGAGTTGCAGCCGCGGCAAGGCCTGGGCCAGTTGCTCCCCAAAACCGGGGGTGTACCAGGCCTGTCGGCCGAAGGCGATGTAACTCGGAATTCGCGGCCGGGGGGCTTCGGGATAGGCAAACTTCAGGTTCTGAACCGGTTTCACATACGCACAACCAGACGAGCGGAGTTGAAAGAACAAGGCCGGCTCGCCGTAACAGTAAACGACGAATTGCTCGAGTCCCGATTTCCGATCCACTCCGGCGTGACGGGCTACGTCATCCCGTATTTGAAGAGCCAGGTCCGCCAGTCCCGCCCGATTCTGCCAGCCGGAAATCCCCTGTCTCC
>JAFEBR010000868.1 GCA_018242565.1 Planctomycetota bacterium
AACTGGCGGGTAGCCGACGGGACGTTGTAGCGGTGCTGATTGACCCGGCTGGTGGTGCCGTCGATCGTCGTCGGCGCGCCGGCGACTACGAAAAACCGTCGGCCAAAGTGGGCCAACAGATCACATCAGCCCTTTCGGTCAAGCTGCAGTCGTTCGAGAATCGGCCCGACAGTCTCTGGAATCCGACCTTTCTTCCCCGGCGCCAGTTGCCGGCCGGTCCAATCCAGTAACTGCAAGTAATCCCCCAGCGACATCGGCAGAAATCCCTTGTCGCTGCACCGGGTGCCGGTCTTATTCAGGACCGGTCCCAGTTCCACCTCTGGGCGCTGATCCAACGCCACCGGCGCGAGAAATTGATCGGGAGTGACTCGCGCCTCTGACGCTGGTCATGATTTTTGGCCACCCACAGGCGCGTCTGACGACTGCCGAAGTCATGCCGGGCGGCGTGTTGAACGTCACTCTGACTTAAACGGTGAAGTCCCCCCGCACCGACTGCATGACGCGCGGTGCATTCGTGCCGTACCGATACGTCTGATTGAGATTAACATCCCCTCCGGGGCAGTTAATCACCAGCTTCCCGTCCCTCTCGCTGGCCCGGCAATCCTTCGCGGAAACGATCACGTGTCCCCACCCCTCAATGGATCTGGTCCCCTGCTTGTCGGCAACGAGCAGGAACGCTCCTAATCTTGCGCCACAGCACAGAATGAATCCTACAGCCCCAGTCGTTTGCCGCTGCATGTTGTTTGCCCCTCGAAAATGGAATCGGGCCACCCACCCGCTTCCAACGCATGAATATTCAAGGCCATCCGCCAACATGTCAAGCCCGATGTGCCGCGCAGACCGAACGGCACACCGGGGGCGGCCGCCGCCCGCTCGTTTCCTTGACAGTCACGTCTCTGATGAAGAAGATGCGGGTTAGGACAACCCGCCACCGCGGAGTGTGACGGCCACTTTTGCGGCCTACAGCTCATACGCGGATCAGCATTAGACCAAGGGAGGCGAATTCGCATGTCTTCATCAAACATGTCGTTTCATGTCACCCACCGGTACGGCGACGACAGCCATGAGTCACCGAGTGCCTTTCCATCGCTGCTCCGCGAGCTGGACGAGCGTCCCGAGGATACAGAGCATGGTTCCGTATCTGTGACTCACGAGTCTGAGTGGTGCCTCTCCGTTTCACGCGGCGGATACGTCATCTTCGAGCACCTTGAGGAAGGCGGAGAGCGTCATATGCGCGACGTTCCCGACTCCAAGATTATCGAGTTATGGACGCGTCTTTCCCAAGGCGACATTGCCACCATCGAAAAAGAACCTTGGAAGCCCGGTTACTAATATAGAGCGAAGGTCATATCGCTCTCGATTTCCGCGAATGGCGGTGGGCTCGACTGATCTGGTTGCGAAACCGAACGGCTGCTAAAATTTCGTCATAGCAAACATCGATTTGCAGGAGTTCTCGTTGGAACGGATGGACCGCGCCGTGAAATACGGTCGCGAGCGACTGTCCCGTGCCACTGCTGCGCTTGAACGGGCCGGGGCTCCGTACGCTGTGATCGGCGGCCATGCCGTTGCCGCATGGGTCGGCAGGGTCGATCCACTTCTCGTACGGTACACACGGGACGTCGATCTTGTCATCCGCCGCAGTCATTTCGACCGAGTCAAGGCGGCGTTCGAGGCCACCGGATTTGTTTCGCGGCACTCGACAGAATTTGGGAATCTGGGGACACAGTTGTTTCTGAAGTGACTCGACCGGTTTCCACGTGGGATGGACTGCGTTTATCGATCACGTCGATCGGCTGGGTGATTTTGGCGACCGTTCGCTGCATTTCTCACCAGAATTCGCCTGGCTTCCACGATCGTGATGCGGAGCGGGACGCAATTTGGTTGTGACTGGCCTCATTCACCAGCGTCGGCTGAACCGTCGGCTGGTCGACGGACGTGAAACGCATCACAGGAATCGACCGCTACGCGGTGGATGCCGTGCGGGATTCGACGTCTCGATACAACTGGCGGGTAGCCGACGGGACGTTGTCGCGGTGCTGATTGACCCGGCTGGTGGGGGACGACAAAAAGGGGACAGGTCCATTAATCGGCCTTGCGGGGGCGGCCGCGAGGTCGCATGGTGGATTCCAGACCCAGCTTCGCCACACACCGCTCCCGCCACGACTCTGGGCCGTACGGCTGTCCGCGGTTGACGCTGTTCCGTAAGGCTTTCAGTTCGGCCTCGGTCTCGGGGCGATTCACGATCTTCAGCCACTGCGACGGGATCGCCAGCGGCCAAGCCGCGAGATAGCCCTGCTGTTCTGGGGTGCCGTACTCTCGGCGCCAGAGACTTGACCAGCGCCACTGCTCGGCTCGTTCTACGAGATGGGCCCGCAGGGCATTGCGCTCAACGTACCGGGCCACCTGGTGGAAAGACTCGTCTGTCGCTATCGGAAACGACTTGAAGCGTCCCTGGTAAACATGCCCGTACCCGACTTGTTGCTTATGACGTTGCCAGCGTGTGGCGTGCGTAATCGTCAACCGCTGCATGAACGCGGCCAGGTCCCCATCGGCTTTCGGCCACAGCACAAAATGCCAATGGTTCGGCATCAGACAATACGAGCAGACACGCATCGGCACGAGGGCGAGGGTTTCTTCGAGAATCCCCTCAAACGCCTGATAGTCAGCGTCGGACCGAAACAATTTCATCCGTCCGACTCCACGGTTCAAAACGTGGAATACCATCCCTCCGGGCGTGACGCGGGCTGTGCGTGGCATGGCGAAACGATATCCAGCACGGCCATCGCTGGCAATATGGACCTGTCCCCTTTTTCCTCCCCGTTTGCTCGTCCATGCCGGGATTCTACCCGCGGTGGCGTGGGGGCGGGAAGGCGACCTGCGCTGTTACTTCCGATCAACCAGCCAACGCTACCCGCTAGTCGGCTCAGCTTCAGCGGACCGTGCGTGTGCGAGCGCCTCAGTGGATGCTGAACCCGCCCCCCTCGCAAAAGACCGCGAACTCCAGTGCCGAATGCTTCCACTCGGCTGGAGGAAACGGCCCCACCGTGAACGAGACCGTCGGCGTCGATGCGGCCGCGCACTGCCCGCGGAACTCATCCCCGAACGCGACTACCAGCCCATCGAACTCGGGGAACCCCAGCGCGGCCCGTAGGCCCAAGGCCAACCCGGCGGCGTCCGGGGCGCTTACCCGCTGCCCGGTGTTGCGCGTGTACTTGCCGGGCCACGGCCGGCCGTCGTCCAGTCGTCTGGCGGGAGGGTACCGGCCGGTCGCCACCCGAAGCGCTCGGCCAAGTGCCGGAGCAAACGCCAGCCGACGGAGGTAGTGCCCCAATTGGCTGCATCTTCGCGCTCGAAGTCGTACCCCACCGAACACCGCCCCGCCGTCGAATTTGCTTACAGAAAGTTTCTTGCTAACACCTGAAGCCGAAAATTTGCAACCGTCGGGTTAATGCCAAACATCACGACTATCAGTCAACATGTCGCATGTCCGTTTCATTCCCGCGGTGCCTCGGGAACGGGATTGGTAAGCCTGTCCTCTACAACCGGTACTTTTGTAGGTGGGAGATGTTTGTGCCGCTCCTCGAACTGACGCACCATTTCCTTTCGGTCCTGGTCAGTCATCGGCGGGGCGTTCCATTTGTTCTTTAGAATTCCAACTCCCGTTGCTGCGCCCATCAATGCGAACATTACGAACACGACGAACAGGCACCAAAATATTCTTGGCATTATCTTTTCCAGCGCTGCGTCGGATTCGTGGAAGTGCTTAATTCGCATTATCGCCAAAAGCAATGCATGGAAGTCGCCCATACTCGCGACACGCTCTTTGAACCAGAGCGTCAGCATCGCCAGGTTCAGAAAGGCCAGGGCGAAGATCCACGGATATGGCACGTCAACCGTTATCATGCCCAAATTCTAACCGAGTGGGTGAGTGTCGGGGAGAGTCGTGAATCGGCGGTGGAACATTAAGTGTGGGTTACAGCGCTAAAGATACGCCCGATTCCTCAGAACCGCGACGGCCGGCGTCAATTGCGAAAGTGCAGCTCTTTGAATTCGTGCGCATTTTCAAGGCTGAGGAATTCATTGTATTTGATTCCGATTCCTTCGGAATCCAGCGTGTAGCCGACAGAGGAGAGGTCCGCATCCCAGCCGAACAGCCTTGCGCTATCCGAAAGGATCTTTTCAGCCCCCCAGCCCTGAACCCATACGGTACGAAGGTTGGCTGCGGTGAGGGGGGAAACAAGGTACTCCGCCCAAAGTCCAGGTCTGCCCCTGAATTCTGCAGCTTCCTTGTCAGTCCGAAACTTGAAGAATGGGAATGCGGCATTCCCAAATTTATCGATAAGCGAACCATCTTTATAGAGGCTGATGTGAACCGCAGCCGTGTCGCTCATTTGGATATCGACAACTGGCAGAAGGTCGGATAACGCCAATGTTAGCGCATCGAACGCAACCGGATCGGCATCGTCCGTACTGCCTGCAGTATCGCCAACAAAGATCCATCGTCCGATTGGTCCAATAACGACTGAACGCATCGCTTCAGCTTCGGACGTGACCTCGCTGTAGCCAGACCTTGTTAAGGCATCAACGATCGTTTGCTGGATGCCCAACCGGGCCGCATCGACGGCTCGTCCGGCAGCGTAACACTGTCTGTTCCGGAAGTCGTCACCCATAAATATCCTTGGGGATGTGAGCAATAAAGATGCGGTCGGCCATGCCGTCAGTTTACCGTCGCCGAGGGGAACTGTGTATCCCAGTCAGGCTAAGTCGCCTAATACGGGGACACAGGTTTTTATGGAGGATACCCGAAAATCTGCCGCGTGGGAGGCTCTGTGTTTGTCGCTCGCGTCGATAGGTTCGCCGATTTCCGGGTCCGTGGGGCACAATTCTCAGCGGATTCCGCGCGACTTCAGCCGACATGCCGCAGTGGGGGCGCAATTCAGGCGGTGCCGGGCTGCGGGAATCTGAGTCCATGCGGCCGTCGGCGATCTGCAAGCAGACTACGCTGGCCCACACCGCTGCGCGGTGGATGCCTGACGCGATTCGACCTCTCGATACAACTGGCGGGTAGCCGACGGGACGTTGTAGCGGTGCTGATTGACCCGGCTGGTGGTGCCGTCGATCGTCGTCGGGGCGCCGGCGACAACGAAGAACCGTCGGCCAAAGTGGGCCACCAGATCACACCAACCTTGGTGATCGAGTTGCAACCGTTCGAGAATCGGCCCGACCGTGTCTGGAATCCGACCTTTCTTCCCCTGCGCCAGTTGGCGGCCGGTCCAATCCAGTAGTTGCATATAATCCCCCAGCGACATCGGCAGAAATCCCTTGTCGCTGCACCGGGTGCCGGTCTTGTTCTGCTTCCGCATCCACCACGAGATGTCGCTCAAGCGCAAGCGAATCACCTTCAGCCGCGCGGCATCCAGGCGAATCGTGTTCAGTTCCTCGTCGGTCGGCTCGGCGGCTTGGCCATCGGCCGTTTTGCGAATCGGGCAGAGAGTCAGCCAGTGCAGTTCTACACTCTACTGCTCGACTCTCTACTGTTCTCTGCGGTCACGCCGCAGCGTTCATCCCCAAACAATAAGCACCGGCGTACACCCCAGCCTTTCTCCCAGCGCGTGACCCAGAAAGGGCCATCCCTGGCGCGTAGTAGCGCTTCCGTCAATTTGCCTGACGGAAGAAGAGCCGATCATCGCAGTTCTCGCAGCAACTCGACATCAGTCAGTACCCGAATACCGTGTTGTCGACAAAAGGCCACGACGTCGCTGTCATGCAAGTGCTTGTCGAGCGTGCAAAGAACTTCCGCATTCCCGGCCAGGGCTGTCGCAACAACCGAATCGTCGTCGGGGTCGTTTTGCGAAATGGGGGTGATCTCGGCAGCGCTGACTTCGACTAATACCGAAAGGGCTTTTACGTCCGCTACGTAGCGCGCGAGAGTCACGTCGTCAAAGCCGTGGAGCCGCAGAAGACGCGGATATCGCAACACGCGATCCAACTCGGTCAAAATGAACTCGGAAGCGATCAACTCGTGTTCCGGCGATCTGAGCCGCTCCAAGAGTTCGGCTGCGGGGCCTGAGGTGCTGAAGCTGGGACGCGCCAAGATATTGGTATCGAGGACGACGCGCACTACGGCCTGCCGCGCCGGCGGACATGCTGCATCGCCTCTTCAAGCGCCGCGTCGCCTTCTGCTTCCGGAACGCCATGCGCCTCGCGATTCGTGGCCCCGAGAGAGGACAATTGCTTCAGATCGGCGAATGCCGCATCGCGCTCCACCTGATTGCCGACAACGCCAGGGGTCAGCACGCGAATAATAATTTGCTGGTCATCCTGTAACTGATGGCCAATCGCCGCTTCAAACCAGTGGCGCTGGTCCGATTCAATATCTTTGACTGTACGGATGATTGCTTCCATGTCGTCATTTTAACTACGGATGTCTGGCATCGACAAGGTGAAAACGTCGGCCAAAGTGGGCCACCAGATCACACCAACCTTGGTGATCGAGTTGCAGTCGTTCGAGAATCGGCCCGACCGTGTCTGGAATCTGACCTTTCTTCCCCTGCGCCAGTTGGCGGCCGGTCCAATCCAGTAGTTGCAAATAATCCCCCAGCGACATCGGCAGAAATCCCTTTTCGCTGCACCGGGTGCCGGT
>JAFEBR010000086.1 GCA_018242565.1 Planctomycetota bacterium
CCGTCGCCTGCGGTTGCCGGTTGCCGCATAAGCGATCAGGTGACTCATGCGATTTGTGTTCGCAGGGGGAAAGCCAGACTGCATTTTAGTGGCACCGATTCGATTAAGAACTGATCCGACCGAAAAAATCGAGAAAAACACCGAAGGCTTCGGCCCCGCACTGTGCCTCCCCGCAGGAACCCGACTGATTACCAAGGCGCTGGCCGACGCTGTGCGGTCAGCGACGTTTCGCACGCCGAATGTCCAAGGCGTCCCGGGCGACCGCCTGGGCCAGGTGACCCATCTTGGGGTGCTCGGGTTCGATATCGACAGGCAGGCCCGCCTCTCGAATGGTTTCGCTTGCCGTTGGTCCGATGCTGGCGACGACGCATTGGGTGAGAGCGGCCCGCCACTCGGCGAGAACCCCCTCAGCCTCGGCAATTTCCTGCACGTGCCGAAGTTGCTGTGCGCTCGTGAACAACAGCACGTCAAATTCGCCGGCGATTGTCTTGTGGACCGACTCCCGCAACGGTGTCGTGTCTTCCGGTAAGGCCCAGCGATAGACGGGGACCGAGAAGGTCTGGGCACCACGTTGTTCCAAAGCCGCACACAGTTCAGGGTGCGGCGCGCCATATTCCTGAATCGCCACCCGGCGACCGGCGACCGGTGCTTTCTCATCCAGCAGCACGAGCAGGTCACGCCAGGTATTCGGTTCGGGGACCTGGTAGTCGATTCGCACCTTCCATTCACGCAAGACGGCCGCCGGTTTCGGCCCGCGGACGATGATCTGGGCTCGCTGCAGTGCCGCGAGAAAGTCTGCTCGCGGATAGCGAGTATCAAGGACCTCGGCCAGGGCCCGCGTGCCGACACCGGTCAGCAGGATGACCAGATCGATTTCCCCGGCAAATAATCGCTCGGCGAACCGAAAGGCCTCGGTGTTTTCGGCCAGCGGAATTTCGCGCATCGAGGGAGTCAGCGTGATGCGCGTCAGGCCCTGTCGTTCGAGCAGGCTGCGGAGTTCAGAACCTTTCCGGGTTTCGAAAGCGCAAATCGACAAGTCGGAATGATTTGCAGGAGTGCTGTCGGCCGTGGTCATCTCAGAGATTCTTTCCGTCGGCGCGCATAATTCTGTGGCCGAACCGTCCGCGCTGTCTGGTTCATACCTTCTTTAACTTCGTCACGCGACCGGTTGGCACCCATTCGACGACATAGATGTTGCCCTCCTGGTCGAAACAGGCGTCATGCGGGTGAATGAACCGTCCGGGTTCCCAGCGAGCGGGTTGCGTTCGCATCTTGAACGCCTGCTTCTCGTCTTGTTCCAGTACCAGCTTGGTCCATTCGGGATCGTACCCCAGATGGACAATCGGCCGATTGTCTTGATCAAAAATCGAGACGCGCGCATGCAGATCGGGAATCAACAGTTCACTGCCTCGAATATCGAAGTGCGCGGGGAAACTCACTTCGGTGTTGAATCCAATGTGCTTGCCGTCGAGGGTGAAATACTGCAGACGATGATTGGCCCGATCGGCGACCACGAGCGCCGGTTCACGTCCGGGACGATTATCGAGCCACAGGCCGTGCGGTGTCTGCATCTTGCCCGGTTCCTGCCCCGCACCACCCCAGGTGCGGACCCAGCGGGCCGATTTGTCGTATTGATGGATGTAGTGCGACCCGTAGCCGTCGGCCACGTAGAAGCCTCCATCCGGCGCAAACGCCACATTGGTCGGGCTGAACTGGCTGACTTTCTGGTACACCCCCGCCTCGAAGGGGTACGACATTTTCCAGATCTGTTCTTCTTTGCGGTCCGCCGTCAGCACCGACTTGACGACGATTCGCTTGTTGACATCGCACAGGTACAGAAATTCCAGGCCGTCTTCCTTCCGGATATCGATGCCGTGGCCTCCGGCATGATACTCTTTGCCAAACGACGTGACGTATTTGCCGTTCGGGTCGAAGACCACAATCGCATCCATCGGCGTCTCAGAACGATTGCGGTGCTTGATATAAATCAGCCCCGCCTGATCAATCGCCACGCCGTGGGTTTCCCCCCATTTCACGTGATCGGGCAATTCTCCCCAGTTATGGAAACACTCGTAAGTGTGCTCTCCTGAGCCGATGACCGGGTTACGGCTTCCGGATTTATTGTCAGCACCCAGGATGGTCGGGCCCACGGTACTGGCTGCCACCGCCACACCGGCTGTCTTGATGAACGAACGGCGCGACGTTTTTTCCGAGGGACCAGCAGATTCTTGTGTATCGGACATGGGCGATTCCTCAAGCCAGGGTGATGCGGGAAAACGTATTGTGTTCTCGACACGGCATTGATGCAATGCGCCCGACGGGAGGGAGCGGCGAAATCGGGCGGCCGGCTTGTGTCCTTTCAGGCCGACAGCCACAATGACCGTTTTGTGCCCCACTCCGAGATCACTCCTCTTTTGCAGGATCTTGTGCCATGCCGGAATCAATTGACCGTCGTGATTTTCTGAAAACCTCGTGTGCCGTCGCGGCCGCGGGAGGCTTGGCCCTTTCCGCGTCATCCACCGGATTCGCCGCATTGGCGGCAGAACGCCGTTACCAAAAGGCCGTCAAATTGAGCATGGTGGGGGGCAATGCGCCACTCGTTGAGAAATTCAAGATGCTCAAGGAGATTGGCTACGACGGGATCGACATCGATCAGCGCGTGGAGCATGCCGACGTGAAGCGGGCCAAGGAGGAGTCGGGTCTGGTCGTTCACGGCGTGGTGGACTATGACCACTGGAAGTTGCCTTTGACCCACGCCGACCCGGCTGTGCGGGCCCAGGGGCTGGAAGTCCTGAAAACATCCTTGCGCGATGCGAAGGCCTATGGGGGCACGACAGTGCTGTTGGTCGTGGGCATCGTGAATAAGGACATTTCGTATGCCGATGCCTACCAGCGATCGCAGGCGGAAATTCGCAAGGCACTGCCCCTCGCGGAAGAACTGGGCATCAAGATCGCGTTTGAAAACGTGTGGAACATGTTCCTGTTGAGCCCCTTGGAAATGGCCCGGTACATCGACGAGTTTCAAAGTCCCTGGGTGGGGGCCTATTTCGACATCGGCAACGTCGTAAATTATGGGTGGCCAGAACAATGGATTCGCATTCTTGGGAAACGCATTCTGAAATTGGACGTCAAGGAATACAGTCGCAAGATCCGCGACAAAGAAGGGCCGGGAGCCGGGTTCCGCGCCGAACTGGGCGAAGGCGATGTCGATTGGCCCGCCGTGCTGGCGGCTCTGGATGAAATCGGTTACCGCGGGTGGGGCACCGCGGAAGTGGCTGGCGGGGATCGCGAACGCCTGGCCGAGGTTTCCCGCCGCATGGACCGCGTGCTCGGATTGAACCCGGCGTGAGGCGATCAAGCGGTGCCTCCAATAGGGCGTACCGGTTCAGTCGCTTTCCGGCAACAAGCTCAGTTCCAGACCCACGAGTCGATGAATCAGGCTCGTGAGTCCTGGTCCGGGGCGTTCCGGTCGCAGGGCCAGCAGCGAATGCACGAACTCGGCGATTTCTCGCGGAATATCTGGGGCCAGATGGCGCAGTCGCCGGGGATCGATCGTGGGCGATTGATCGACACCCGTTGACGGTTGTTCTCCGGTCAGCAACTGATACAGCGTGTGCCCCAGGTTGCGCAAGGACAACGAGACCGCAGGCGAGCAACTGTCGACTGGTCTTCCCGACTCTGCCGTCTCGATGCCCGTCTCTCCTGCACCGCGATCCGTGATTTCGACGGCGGGGATCCGGTCGCGTTCGACATGCCCAAGTCCCAGCAGTCTGATCGCCCCGTTCTGGCACACCAGGATGTGCTCTGGTCGAACGTCACCGTGCGCGTAGCCAGCCAACAGCAATTCCTGCAAGCCTTGCAGGCACTGTCGCGCGATCCACAATGCCGTTTGATAATCGGTGCGCGCTCTGTGAGATATTTGCGGCGCCAGCGGGGTCCCGTCGTACCACTCTCGCAGCAGGTACGGAACCGGGCCGGCCAGTTCGACCTCGATGAGTCGCACGACGAAGTTTCCCTCAACTCTTTGCAACACGTCGGCTTCGAGGCGGAGTCGTTCGCGGACTCGACTGGCAGGATTCGTTTCGCGCGTCGCAGTCTTTAGAGCCCGCACCAGGCCCGAACGTCGATCACAAACCTTCCAGAGCTCTGTGGCGGGTCCGCGAGACACGAGAGCTAACGGCTGAAAAGCCGGTAAGTCGACGACCGACCCTGCTGCCGAGAAAGCGGCAGGACGCGCTTCGGCGGCGATTGCCGGGCGTTCGAGTGTGGCGGTCGGCATGGCAGGGCACGAAACTTGGATAAATCTTCCTGTATCTGGAATATCGGATTGACCGGTTCTTTACATGAACGCTCGGCCTGCTCGGCGTCATAAGTTGACAAATCCCGGTGCTCCTTGCGGGATTTTGGCAGGATTTCAAAACAGTTCGCTTGGTCCGACGTTGCGCCCGGTTCGCGGCGTACCTTCAGGCTCGCGACCTTGCATGTCGTGACGAACGGTTATCGTTTTGACTTCGCCATCTTCCTTCCCGAGAGCCGTATTGCGCTCGATTCGACAGTGACCTGTTGAGAGGAGCCACCCCGTTGCCGCGTGGCAGAATGCTGCAATCGGGAATTGGCAACAAAGCACAATAACTCGTCAGGGAGTCGCAGTGCCGAGTGAAAAGGCGTATCGTACAACGTGTCCTACATTGATTTGATCTGGGTGATACGTGGAACAAGGCAACCGACAAAAAAATCTGCTGCTGGCGGGTTCAGCCGGAGTCTGTAGCCTGTTGATCGCGATTGTGGCCTGGATCAATCACGAGTTCAGCCGCGCGGAGATTCGTGCCGCCTATGAACTGGAACAGCGCGGAGTGCAGGTGTCATGGGACGGAC
>JAFEBR010000869.1 GCA_018242565.1 Planctomycetota bacterium
GCCGCAGCGCCCTGCGATCCCGGGTGCCACATTGATCCAGGAGTGCCAGCGTTGAAGCGAATCGCCGTTACCGGCTGCTCGGGTTACTATGGAAGCCGTCTGATCCAGTACATCTCGACGGTTTCGCCACAGACTCGAATTCTCGGTTTGGATCTCCGTCTGCCAGGCCCCACGAAAGTTGATGAATTCGCGCAGATTGATCTTCGCAGCCCCGACCTGCATTCGCGATTGGCTGATTTTCAACCAGATACGATCATTCACCTGGCCTTCATCGTTAAGTCGATTCACGACGAGCGCTTGATGGAAGAGGTTAATCTGGCAGGCAGCCGGAATCTGCTGAGCGCGGCGTCGAAGATTCGGCCACAACGCCTGCTCGCCGCCTCGAGCGCCACAGCCCTGGGGGCCTGGCCCGAGAATCCGGTGCCGATGGACGATTATCACCCGCCGCGCGCACTCCCCACATATCTTTACGCCCGACACAAGGCCATCCTCGAGACGCTACTCGCCGATTTCACGAGCGAGCACCCGGAGATCGCGGTGAGCTGGACTCGTCCCTGTGTCGTTTGCGGCCCCCATATCGACAATTACTTGAGTCGCATGTATCTCGACCAGATCGCCGTCGTGCGTCCCGATGGGTGCGATGTGCCGCAACAGTTCGTCCACGAAGACGACCTGGCCGCCGCCACCTGGCACATTCTGAAACAGGGCGGACGAGGCCCCTACAACGTCGGTCCAGCCGATTGGATGCTGCTCTCGGACATTGCTCGGGAAACCGGGCGTCGATCGGTCAGTCTTCCGCTGTCGGTCATGTACGCCGCGTTGAAAATTTGCTGGGCCCTGCGACTCCCCTTTCTGGATTACCCGCCCGCTTCAGCCCAATTCACAC
Source organism: Planctomycetota bacterium (assembly GCA_018242565.1). Classification (GTDB taxonomy): domain Bacteria; phylum Planctomycetota; class Planctomycetia; order Planctomycetales; family Planctomycetaceae; genus JACQFH01. The sequence continues at coordinate 887 of JAFEBR010000869.1, forward strand.
GGTATCCGTGGGTCGTCGCGCCAAATCGGCTTTGCAAAGAGCTGGGGTTTCAATTCAGATACTCAAGCCTCGAAGCGTTTCGGGCCATGGTGCAGGCACACGTCCAGCGGCGAACCGGGGCTTCTCAGCCACCCAAAGACCGCCAGGTCGCATAGCTCCTGTTGAACGATTCCTGTTGCTGAGTTTCGTGGAAACACCTGAAAACCCCTCGCCAGATGACTCCCTGCGTTGAAATCACGATTGCGCCGAAGGAGGCTCCCGGCATCAGAAACGGCGAACCCGACGTGGCCGCACTGGGGCCGCTGCAGTTGCGGCGAGTTTCGACGCTGACTGCCGCTGAACGCCGCGCGCTGGAACGCCTGGCGTACAAATTTGGCGAGTCGCCAGAGTCGTATCTGGCCATTGAACCAGAACGGTTCTGCCTGGTCGTGCCCGACTTTTCGGCAGCGATCTCGGTCATTCCGGCCGGGCGTTGTCTGCATTGTTCGGGAGGCCTGCTCGCTCCCGTTTCGGTACGGCGTGCGATGGTCCGCTGTTTGAGCGAGTACGCCAGGCAAACCCAGCGACTGATCGCCTGTTATTCGGTGGGGGAAGCCGACCGTCCGTTTTTCGAAGAAGCCGGGTGGGAAGTTTCCAAGTTCGGGGAAGATCCCACGATTCGGTTGGGTGACTTGGATTGGAAGGGCAAGTCGTTCGAATGGGTGCGGCGGCAGGCGAATTACTGTCGACGAAAGGGATTGGTCGTGCGCGAGATTGACCATCGCGCCCTGGCCCCGGAAGCCTGGCATACGTTGAAGAGTGAGCTCGCGGAAATTCACACCAGCGATTTACGAAATCGCATTTACTCTCGCGAAATGAATCTGCTGACCGGAAAGTTTCAGCCCGACAATCTGGAATCTCGCCGGCTGTTTATTGCCGAGAATCCGCAACTCGGTCGCATTGCCGCCTTCATCATCGCCAACCCGATGCAGGGGGGAAAATCGTGGGCCCTGGAATCTTTTCGCAGACGCCATGAAGCGATCCGCGGTTCCATTCCTTTCCTGATGAAGTCGATCATCGACGCGCTGCAAGAAGAAAAGGTCGAATCGGCCTCGCTGAGCCTGTTGATCTGGAAAGACTGCCGCCGCTTTCGCGGCAATCGCATGAGTCGGCTGCTGAGCCGATGCCTGATCATGGGCTATGAAATCGGCAACCTGCTGTACCACACCAAAGGCTTGACGCATTTCAAGACTCGCTTCCGGCCGGAATTGAAGGCGTGTTACTTGTGCGTGACTCCGCAGACGACGCCGCTTTCCATTTTGAATTTTCTGTATACGGTGGGCGCGTTTTCCATCGACCTGCCCAATTGTTTTCGGCTGACCTGTCGTGGAATCATCAGAGCGCTGCGGCGAAGTACGTCTCACACGCCTTGATTCGCGGTGCACTCGGCGACAGAGAGGTCCCGTCGCATCGTATCGGATCAACGCCACAAGAGATGCAGGCGCGAAAATTCATGTGCGGGCCGAGGCACTGAGATCCAATCGACGACGACGTGCGAATCAGGCGGTCGGATCATCCACCCCAGACGCAGAAATAAGCCCGGAGGGTAGTCGCCAACTCGCAATTTGAGTGCGACGATGGCCCCCAGTTCCTGGAGTGACAAGAGCGCCGCATCGACGACGGCGTTTCTGGCAGTCTTCGACAATTCCGATACTCCGACGATGTCGATAATTCCGACCGGCGCTTCAAAATGACCGGTCATCGGCAGAATGTGAAAGGTGATCAAGCCACGAACCTGGCCTCCTTCTTCCGCCACGAGCGCATGGCTGTAACCCTGCAGACCGAGCTGGCGAGACATTGAATCGGCGTCCCACGCGATTCGCAGATCACATTGACTGGTCTCGCGATTCACGAGTGCCAGGCAGGTGTCGAGATCTCGCGGTTCGGCCGGGCGAATGGTCAGGGCCGTGTTGGTCGGGCGGCCCAGCCTGGGAAAAAGAGGAGTTGCCAGCCGGGTGGCCCAGGCCTCCCACGGATTGATATTCCACGCCGCGGATTTTGCCGGATCGAGAACGCGAACCCAGAAACCGGCGTTTCGGATCGAGTTCACATGTTTTGATTGGGTGTCGCGCACAAATTTCGGGCCCAGCGAAATCTTGTGGCCGAAGTAAGTGTAGCCCACGTGAAAGGCACACCCGCGTTCCCGGTGGATCGCTACCGAACGGTCCGCCATTGCCTGGCCCACTCCCTGCCGGCGAAACTCCTGGGCAACCGTCAACCAGCTTTGCTGCGACGCCCTGAACCGCTGGCCGATCAGATGGATTTCGAGGGGGACATGTGCCAAGACTCCCGCGAGTTGTGTCCCCTTGTATGCGACCACGATATGGCGGCGGAACGACGGATCATCCATCCGCAACTGCCAGCGTAAATAGTCCGCCGTCCAGCGCGGGACCACCATCTTTCCACGATACGTCGCACTCCAATGGGTGAACATGAAGTCCGACAGTTCTGCGGGCGAACCTTCGTACTCGCGTATTTCAAAAATGAGCGGCACTCCCGCAGGGTTCGGTATTCGGGCGGCATGAGACGAGAACCGATGTCCACGGTTTGTATTCTAAAACGAATCCACGGCGATTGTCAGGGTTCGGTCGCCTTGAGGTTTGCCTGTGGGCAGAATGGTGCCATACCGGATTCCCTCGCGACGGTAAGACCGTGGCGACACGAGGCCTGGCAAGGGACCACAATCATGGGCCACCCACTCTGTGGGCATCGTTCAAGCCGTGAGTCGAATAAGAATCGGCGGCGTGGGCTGGCGGCCTGAAACGCTCGTTTCGCTTCGGACTTTTCCAGCCCCGCAGAAACCTGCCACACGTGCGCGTGGCCGTGCTGATCCGGACGAGTAGGCTGCCCCGGCAGGGGTCTTAAGCGAATAGCCGGGAGTTGAGTCCGCTCCAGCGGACGACACCCCCGGAACCGTGCGCCGGCTGCCTTTCGACCCCGAACGGGGTCGCAGCATTACACGATGTGGAAGCCCTGCAGGCTTCGGGGCTTACTTGTGGCTCGAGCCCCAAGGTTGATCGCTACGCGACTAACCCTGGGCTGGGGAATTCAACTCTTTCAGAGTTGAACAAATGGGCCGTTCCGTACGGGCGGATCTGCCCATCCAAGTGCGGTGCAGCATGGGATTTCAACCAGCCTTCCGTCGCAACCGTTTTGGCTTTCAGATGCATCTGATTTGACAAGCCCAGGAGGCCGTAGCAAACTCCGGAATCGATCGACCGCACGTCAGAAGTCGAATACCTGCTTGGCCACTTCGCAGATCACAAACATGAACACATTCAATTTACCAGAAGATGCGGCTGCGTTTCTTCGAGCCGGACGGCAGTTCGAGTATGATGCCAGTCGTGCGGAAGCTGGTGACGTGAAGCTGAAGCGGTTTAAGGAGCTTTCGCTTGAAGAGGTTTGGATTGGCACGGACATGGATGGCGATCCCCACTTCGGAGAGGACGGCTACTATGCTGTTCCTGCCGTTTCGTTAACAGGCGAGTGCAAAGCCTACGCGCCCGACTTTATTCTTTTGTGGCTGCCACAGGAGAAATTGTTTGGCACTTGGGATTGCGACCACTGGGTACTGAAGGTTTTTCGCGGTGCTCGCTGGTCGGACATTGTTGCGAATCCGGTGGCCTACCTTAACGCGCAGTGGGATTTTACGGACACGCTTGGTTCGCAGTTCGTGCCTTGGCCACAATATGAATTTAAGACCGGCAGGCCTTTTTAATCTGTTCGCAGCGTTGAACAAGGCCGTTAACCCGAGCGGGCGAAGCGGGCGTTTTCGCAATTGACAATGACCCGCGCCGGCAGGGCAAGCGAGCTTCCTCGTCCGCCAGCCCCGTTCGAGCATCGGGCACATCGACCGATGCGCCCAAATTGCGACCCCTGGAATTTCGCCGCCGAAGCATCACTGGCGATCAAGAAGAAAGACCGCTCCCGCAGCCTCAGCAGCTGGGTGGCGCAGGCATTGGCCCGAACGAACGTTCGCGGACAGGTCGACCACAGTGGCCACAGCTCGTGACGAACATCCGCCTCACGCCCCGCCTCCGCCGCGCGCCGCCCCGGGCGAGTATGGCGGCGGCGGCAACCGACTGAGTTGGGAATCGCGGCAGACGGCGGAATTCTTTCCAATCCCACACCGGCCGTGACTAAACAGACCATGACACCGCACGCCGTTGCGTGCGGTGTATAAGACAGGGCACGATCGCACAGATCGCGCCCGGCGATCAGGTCACCTGCTGTTGACGGAATCCGCGTTTCCGCGCCGTTTCCGTCAACAAAATCTTCCGCAGCCGAATGGCCGACGGGGTGACTTCCACATATTCGTCGTCTTCAATGTACTCGAGCGCCTGTTCCAGGCTCATCCGCCGCGGCGGCCGCAGCACGATCGCTTCGTCGGCGGAAGTGGTCCGGACGTTGGTCAGTTTCTTTTCCCGGATCGGGTTGACGACCATGTCGTTTTCGCGCGAGTTTTCACCCACGATCATCCCTTCGTAGACTTCATCGCCCGGATTCACAAACAGGTCCATGCGTTCCTGCAGTTTCCAGAGGGCGTAGGCCACGGCTTTCCCGTTGTCCTGCGAGATGATCACCCCGTTGGCCCGCTTGGGAATCTCACCCTCGACTTCGCGGAACGAATCGAAGCGGTGATGCATGATCGCTTCGCCCTTGGTGGCGTTGAGCAATCGAGTTCGCAACCCGATCAAGCCGCGGGCCGGAATGAGGAATTCCAGATTCGTCAGGCCGGAATCGCCACTCTTCATCGACACCAGTTGTCCACGGCGAGCGCCGACCCCTTCCATCACGGGCCCCACATCGGACTGGGGGACATCAACCGTCAACACTTCAAACGGTTCGTGCCATTTGCCATCGATTTTCTTGCGAATGACCTCGGGCTTGCCGATCGACAGTTCGTAGCCTTCGCGACGCATGGTTTCGATCAGAATCCCCAGATGCAGCAGGCCGCGACCCGACACCTGGAAGTGATCGCTGTTGGGGGCCGATTCCACCTGCAAGGCCACGTTCGATTCCAGTTCGCGGTACAGGCGGGCTCGCAAGTGCCGGCTGGTGACGAACTTGCCTTCTTTGCCCGCCAGGGGCGACGAATTGATGGTGAACAGCATCGACAGCGTGGGTTCATCGACACTGATGCGTTCGAGCGCCACCGGTTGGTCAGGACACGCCACCGTGTCGCCGATTTCCGGATCGGGCAACCCGGTGATCGCCACGATGTCTCCCGCCGTCGCTTCTTCGCAGGCCGTGCGTCCCAGCTTGTCGAACACTTCCACCGCGGTCGCAGTGCCATTGACCTTCGAGCCATCAGCCTTGATCAGGACCACTTTCTGCCCCGATCGAATGCGACCTGACGTAATGCGCCCCGTCGCGATGCGGCCCACGTAATCGGACCAGGCCAGCGTGGTCACCATCATCTGCAGCGGCGCTTCGAGGTTCACGTCGGGCCCGGGAACCTTTTCGAGCACCATGTCGAGCAACGGGTAGATGTTATCGGTCTTCACGGCCGGGTCATGGGTGGCAAAACCGCTGCGTCCGCTGGCGAAAATGTACGGAAAATCGAGCGCTTCGTCGTCGGCCCCCAGCTCGACAAACAGGTCGAACGCTTCCGACAGCGCTTCTTGTGCCCGGGCATCGGGCCGGTCGATCTTGTTGACCACCACCAGCGGCTTCAGTTTGCACTCCAGCGCCTTCCGCAACACGAACCGCGTCTGGGGCTTGGTCCCTTCAGCCGCATCGACGAGCATCAGCACACCGTCGGCCATCTTCAGCACGCGTTCCACTTCACCGCCGAAGTCGGCGTGGCCCGGGGTGTCGATGATGTTGATCTTCACCCCCTTGTAATTCACGGCGATATTCTTGGCCAGAATCGTAATGCCCCGTTCCCGCTCGAGGTCATTCGAGTCGAGAATGCAGTCACCCACCAGTTGCGAATCGCGAAACTGGCCGCTTTGTCGCAACAGACAATCGACCAGCGTCGTTTTGCCGTGATCAACGTGGGCAATAATCGCAATATTTCGAATGTCTTGACGACGCATGGAAGAATCTGCCTGTCGGAAACGAGAACGTAACGGGAAGGAACGGGAAACTCGGTGAGCCGGGACTGGATTCGGACAGGTCAACTATCCGAACCGGAAGCAAGACGCTGGGATCTTGGGGGGACGTTTGGCGCTCCGAGCGGTGGAGCAGAGGGCGACAAAGATTTCAGCGACGTGACGTAAAGATCAACCGACGAGGGACGGCGGACGGTAGTATGGTTGATGTCGCATCACGGATTTCATCTCTGGCATTGGCCGCATAATCGATCTAGTATGCAGGCGTCGAATTCTAGACAAGTGGTCCATCGCCAGCAAGAGCGGTTTTGCCACCAAACCTGGAGAATCTGAAGAAACTCTGCAATTCGGGCAGACGGCCCCTTCATGAAGTTCTGATGAAGAGCCCCTGGCCCACCTGGGAAATCTATTTCGCGTGAATGCCTGCCCGCTGTCGCCCCCCCGGCTACTGGTTTCCGTCCGCAGCGCCGCCGAGGCGGCCTTGGCCCTTAAGGGTGGCTGCGACGTCCTCGATGTCAAAGAGCCAGCGCGAGGCGCGCTGGGAATGGCCGACACATCCACAATCGCGGCGATTGCTGCGGTCGCTGCCGCCGGAAACACCCCCGTACCGGTCAGTGTCGCATTGGGCGAAGCCTGTGAATGGTCCGGCGACCGACTCGGCCTCGAACTGCCGGCCGGCATCGCCTACGTCAAACTGGGAACAGCCCAGTTGCATAACCCGGGCACAGCGCACTGGCGGTTCGCCGAGGCCCAGGAGAAGTTCGCTGTCCTCGCTGCCGCGCCACTCACCGCAGCCCCTCACTGGATCGCCGTCGCCTATGCAGATCACCATCTGGCTGGCACGATCGCTCCCGAGGCAGTCGCCGATCTGGCCTGCGACTGCCATTGCGTCGGATTACTGGTGGACACTTACTCGAAGCAGCAGCGGCGACTGGTCGACTGGCTCGACGCCCCCCGCCTGACGGCCTTGGGGGCCCGCTGTCGTGAACTCGGTCTGCAGTACGCACTGGCCGGTCGATTACAACTCGACGACCTGCCCGCAGTTCTCTCTGCGCAACCCGAAATCGTCGGCATCCGTTCCGCCGCCTGTCGAGACGGGGAACGCAACGGCCCGATCGACACGGACGCCATCCGATCCTTCCGGCAGAGCCTGCACGACCTGTCGACGGCGGTTCATCGCACCGACAAGCAGCCGATCCCCGCGACCGGCTGAGCAACATGCTGCGCCGCACTGAGTCCTGGGCTCACTGCGGCCAGGGGATGACCACTGCCGGTTGTTCCCGGGCATTCAACCACCCCAGCCTCGGCATCCCCGACGCGACCTGAGGAAACGCCGCATCGACCAGTCCGGCCGCGGCCGCCTCGTGCTGCGAGATTCCGGCCGGCAACGGCGTTGATTTCACCAGCACGAATTCTCGGGCGCCGGCCAGTCGCGCCGTCCAGGCCGCTATCGAATCACTGGTCACATGCCACGAACGCTCGAGCGGAGAGTGTCCCTGGGCCTCGGCACTTTTCAGGAAACAATCGGCACACAGGACCGCGGGAACCTGGTCATCTGCCGCCCGCTGAATCTGGGCCAGACTGCGGACCGGCCGCAGGCACGGAAGCAGTTCACAGAGCAGGTAACGCGACAAGTCCATGGCCTTCAGGGCCAGGTCGTGGCTGCGGCGCTCGCCCAGTTGGTGCTGTCGATCCCACAACCGCACGGCGTCCGCAGGCGTGCCCCCTCCGCTGACAAACAACACCTGAGACGGCGCGCAACGATCAATCAAGTCCCGCAACAGGCTTGCCAGCACCGGCAAGTCGAGCAAACTGCCGCCAATTTTATAGACTGTGAGATCCGCCACCTTGCCCACCCTTTGCCTGCCGCCGTCGCACAACAGGGCTCACGCCTTGAATTGGGCTGGCGACCGCCCCCCGCCTGCAGAACCTGGAAATTCATCCGATTGGCCCGCGGCACCACAGGTCGACCGAATTGGCCAACGGCCGCGCGGATTGTACAATGCCACAACGTTCATCGGGAGTCTCTGGCACGCAGTTCGCCTGTGCCGCCCGGAAGGCTGTCGCTGTGATTCACACTTCATTTCTCTTAGCACGGTAGGTCGCCGAATGGCAGACACAGAACGGACGCTCGCGCTGTTCATTGATTTCGAAAATCTGGCGCTGGGCTTTCAAGGTTCGCGCGGTGGACGATTCGACATCGGCCGCGTGTTGCGGCGAATGGTGGAAAAAGGCAAGATCGTCGCCAAGAAGGCCTACGCCGACTGGAACCGGTACTCGAGCTACACCGAGGCCCTGCACGACGCGGCCATCGAACTCATTCAGATCCCGCGCCGCTCGCAGACCGGCAAGAATTCCGCCGACATCCGCCTGTGCGTTGATGCCATGGATCTGGCCTACTCGAAGGAACACATCGGCACCTTTGTGATCGTCTCGGGGGACAGCGATTTTTCTCCCCTCGTCTCGAAGCTCAAAGAACTGGGGAAACACGTCATCGGTTCCGGGATGCAGCCCTCCACTTCGGACCTGCTGCGCGACAACTGCGACGAGTTCATCTACTACGAAGATCTCGAAAGCCGCCCCGCCGCCGAGGTCCTGAACCTCGACCCGCAAGTCCCCGAAGTCAAACGCAAGGCGTTCACCCTGCTGGTGGAAGCCCTCACGGCCCTCCGCCGTGAAAACAAAGAACGACTCTGGTCGTCAATGATCAAAGACACGATGAAACGCATCAAGCCGTCGTTCAATGAAACGTATTACGGCTACCGCACCTTCAGTGCGCTCCTGGAAGACGCGCAGCAGCGGGGCATTCTGGTCCTGGAAACCGATGACCGCAGCGGGACCTATGTCGTCGCCAGCTTTGGAGAAGAGAAACCGGCCACTCCCGGTGCGCCCGAAGAGCAGCAAATGCGCCGACGACGCTCGCGCGGCCGACGGGGCAACGGGTCCCGCCGGGAACGAAGTCCAGATTCCGGCAGGTCCAGTGAGCAGCGCGCCTCCGATCAACAGTCGAGCGGGCCGCCGGAACACCATTCCGATACGATTCCCCGCACCTTCGACGACGAGTTCATCCCCTGGCCCGATGAATAAGGTCCCTGCCCCGACCTGGGTGTCGATGGCAGCACCCAGGTTTGCTGAGCCAAGGACCTTCGAACAACCGGTCCGTCTGCGTGTTACGGACGAAACGACCGCGTGACTGTGTCCTCTGCCAACACAACGCATCAGCACGTATTGATAATTGACTCAGGCCCTGGTTTTGGTGCATACTACACTCCGGCTGCCAGGCAACGGCATGCCCGCAAGCACCCCGCGTCACGGCAGCGCGGGTTGATCCACTGATTTCCGAGGTCCCGAGGAACACGCCATGTTAACGA